>JAEZFE010000537.1 GCA_023437865.1 Pseudomonadota bacterium
CAATTGCCGCAGATGGATGCCGCCAAGTATCAGGCGCTGTCCATGCCGGCTGTCCCGCCCGAACCCGAACCGCCGCCGGCTCCCGCCACCCAGGACGTCGTGCCGCCCAGCG
Source organism: Pseudomonadota bacterium (assembly GCA_023437865.1). Taxonomy (GTDB): domain Bacteria; phylum Pseudomonadota; class Alphaproteobacteria; order Rhodospirillales; family Magnetospirillaceae; genus Magnetospirillum. The sequence goes on from JAEZFE010000537.1 coordinate 113, forward strand.
AGGGTGAGGATACTCCCGCCGCTCCGCCGGCGGAAAGCGCGGCGCCTCCCCAGGCGGAGCCCGCTCCAGCCCCGGCGCCCGCGTCCCCACAATAGCCGCAAAAGCAAACACCCCCGGACGAGGCGTCCGGGGGTGTTTTGTCTCGCGGGCCTTAGGGGGCCAGCAGCTTGTTCGGGTCCAGCTTGATGTCGCGGCGGACTTGGCCGGTGGTGCCCAGCGACGGCGCTTTCTTGCCGTCCACCAGGATATCCAGCGCGCCGGCATTGCCCACCATCAGGGTCAGGCCGGGGCGGTTGGGGACCATGTAGCTGTCGCCACGGCGCAAGAGGTGCGACAGCAGCAGCTTGCCGTCCAATTCGCGCACCTGAACCCAGCAATCGTCGTTGACCGCCTTCAGCTGGATGCGGGCGTCGCCGTGCTCCTGGCCCAAGGTCTTGCCCTCGGGCGCCGGTGCAACGGCGGGGGCGGCGATCGGCTCGCCCGGCTTCGGCGCTTCGACCTTGGCCGGTTCCACCTTCACGGGGTCAACTTTCACCGGCTCGACCTTCACCGGTTCATGGGCCTTCACCGGTTCGGCCTTGGCCGGCTCCACCTTCACGGGCTCGGGCGCCTTGGGCGCTTCCACCTTGGCCGGCTGGGCCGGAGTGGCGGGGAGGACAGGCGCGGCGGGCGCCGCCGGGGTGGACGCGGCGGTGGGATGAGGCTGATGGGCGGGCTCCTCGGCCTCCGAGGGGGGCACCACTTCCTTGTCGCTGGCGGTCATACCCTGAGGTGCGGCCGGTGCCGGCAGTTCCTCGGCCTTGGCCGGCGCCTCGTCGGGCTTGGGGGCCGGTTCGGCGGGCTTGGCCGCCTCGCCGGTCAGCGTCGCCTGACGGTTCAGTACCGAGGCCAGGCGGTCGGGCAGGGGCGGCACCATGTCGGCCACCTCGGTGCGGCTTGACGACAGGAAGTACCAGCCGCCATAGGCGATACCGGCGAACAGCAGGCCCAGGAACAGCACGGCGCCGCCGGGAATGCGGCCTTCGGAAACCGGCGACGGGAACACCAGCTGCAGCCGCGAGTCCAGTTCGCCGGCGGCCTCGGCGCGGAAGCGGCGGACCATCTCCTCGCCGTCGAGGCCCAGGAACTCGGCATAGGTGCGCAGGAAGCCGATGGCGTAGGTGCCGCCCGGCAAGTCCTTGTGGCGGCCATCCTCGAGCGCTTGCAGGAACGGCTGGCGGATACGCAGTTGCGTCGCCACCTCGCCGATATCCTTGCCCATCAGCTCGCGGGCGGTTTTCAGGCTCTGGCCGACGGCCACGGTGGGCGCGCCTTGCGCCAGGTTCACATTGTCTTGCGTGTTGTTGGCCACGATCGAATGACCCTATCCCCTGAAGGTAGGCCGCTCTTGCCCAATAATAGCAAGAACTTGGCGTACGTCCTGTTTATCAAATAGGCCGCCGCCGGGGCAACCATCACTCCGGCGAGGAGCGATTGCTCACAGCACCACACCGTGGTCGATGGCGAAGCTCTTGAGCTTGTCCCGCAATGACCGGTCGGGCAGGGCCAGCAGCCCTTCCAGATAGGCCCTGGCCGGGCCGATCGACAGGGTGCGGATCATGGTTTTGACCGGACCGATGGAGGGCGAGGCCACCGAAAGGATGCGCACGCCGCAGCCGATCAGCGCCAGGGCCTCGAGCGGACGGCCAGCCATTTCGCCGCACACCGACAGCGGCACGCCCGCCGCCTCGCATTTCGATGCCACCATGCGGATGAAGCTGAGCATGGCGGGCGACAGCGGGTCGTAGCGTTCGGCGATGCGGGGGTTGCCCCGGTCCACCGCGAACAGGAACTGGGTCATGTCGTTGGAGCCGATGGAGACGAAATCCACCAGCGGCAGCAGCGCGTCGAGCTGGAAGGCCAGGGCCGGCACTTCCAGCATGGTACCTACCTTGATGCGCTCGGGCAGCAGACGGCCGGCGGCGCGCTCGCGCTCCACCTCCAGATCGAGGATGCGGCGGGCCTGCACCAGTTCGGCCACCTCGGCGATCATCGGGAACATGACGCGCAGCTCGCGGCCCGAGGCCGAGCGCAGCAGGGCGCGCAACTGGTGGCGCAGCACGGCGGGGCGGTCCAGCGTGATGCGGATCGACCGCCAGCCCAGCGCCGGGTTGTCTTCCTCGTACGGGTTCCAGTAGGGCAGCACCTTGTCTCCGCCCACGTCGAGCGAGCGGAACACCACCGGCTTGCCGGCGGCCTGGTCGAGGATCTTGCGGTAAAGGATGGTCTGGGCGGTGACGTCGGGCAGGCTGGAGCGTGCCATGAACGGTAGCTCGGTGCGGTACAGCCCGATGCCGTCGGCGCCCGATTCGTGCAGGTGCTGCATGTCGAGCAGCAGGCCGGCATTCATCATCAGCTTGACCTGCACGCCGTCGCGCGTGATGGCCGGCAGATCGCGCAGCTTGGCGTAATGGGCGGCGCGCTGTTGGCGCTGGACGATGGCGTCGGAGAAGATGTCGCGGATGTCTTCGCTGGGGCGCAGGAAGACCTGGGCGTTGTCGCCGTCGACGATCACCGGGTCCAGCGGCTCGACCTTGTCCAGCACTTCCTTGGCCCGGCCCACCACCGGAATATCCAGGGCGCGCGCGACGATGGCCACGTGCATGGTGGGCGAGCCCTCTTCCAGCACCAGGCCGCGCAGGCGCTTGGGGTCGTAGTCGAAGAGCTCCATGGGGCCCATGGTGCGGGCGATCAGGATCGCGTCGGCGGGCAGCTCGCCGCGTGGAATGGCCTCCTCGCCGCCCGAAAGATGGGTCAGCAGGCGGTTGGCCAGATCCTCGAAATCGTGCAGGCGCTCGCGCAGATAGGGATCGGTGATCTGGCTCATGCGCGCGCGCATGTCGTCGTGCACCTTTTGCACGGCGGCCTCGGCGGTAAGGCCCGAGCGGATGGCCTCGCCGATCTTGCCCAGCCAGCCCTTGTCCTCGGTGAACATGCGGTAGGTTTCGAGTACGTCGCGGTGCTCGCCGTCGCGCATCTCGGGCCGCGAGAACAGCTCGTCCAGCGCGTTCTTGATGGAGGCCAGCGCGTTCTTCAGACGCTCCAGCTCGACCTCGGGGTCCTCGGCCACCAGCCGGCGGATGGTGATGCGCGGCTGGTGCAGCACGGCGATACCGACGCCGACGCCGGCATTGAGCTTGATGCCCTCGAAGCGCAGCGGCAGCAGGGCGTTGCCGTCCACTGGCACCAATTCGTCGCGGCTGACCAGCTCGCCCGAGGCCACCAGCTCGGCCAGCACCATGGCCACGGTTTCGAGAGTCTCGATCTCCTCGTCGGTATAGTGCCGCATGGTGCGGTTCTGCACGACGAGGACGCCGATGACGCGTCCGGCGCGGATGATGGGCACGCCCATCAGTGAATGGAACAGCTCTTCGCCGGTTTCCGCGCGATAGGCAAACATGGGGTGGGCCTGGGCGTCGGCCAGGGCCAGGGGGCGGGCATGGGCGGCGATGTCGCCGACCAGACCTTCGCCGACCCGCAGGCGGGTCTTGTGGACGGCGGTCTTCTTCAGGCCCTCGGTGGCGAACAGTTCGAGGACTTCGCCGGCGCGCATGACGTAGCACGAGCACACCTCGGCCACCATGTCGGCGGCGATCAGCGTCACCACCTTGTCCAGGCGTTCCTCGGCCGTGCCGCCGCCCGCCATGACATCGCGCAGGCGTGCCAGCAGGCGGCGCGAAACGGAGGGCGCCGCCGCCTGCATCAGGCCACCGTCATTTCGCGGGGGAAGCGGCTGGCAATGGCGGTCACTGCCTGGGCCACCAACTCGGCCAGGATGTCGGTGCAGGGCTGCTCGCGGGTGACCAGGCCAACGCTCTGGCCGGCCATGACCGAACCGTTGTCGACGTCGCCATCGATGACCGCGCGCTTCAGGGCGCCGGCCCAGAAATGCTCGATCTCCAGCTGCGCTTCCTTCTGCTCCAGTTCACCGGCGCGGTAGCGGCGGATGACGTCGTGCTGGAAATCGATGAAGCGCTTGGTGCCCTCGTTGGCGAGGGCCCGCACCGGAATGACCGGGAAAGCCGGGTCCACCTGGGCGGTGGGCACGGCGTCGCGGGCGGCCGCCCGGATGAAGGCCTGCTTGAACTTGGGGTGAGCGATGCACTCGGTGGCGCAGACGAAGCGGGTGCCCAGTTGCACACCCGCTGCGCCCATCTCCAGGTACGACACGATCGCTTCGCCACGGCCGATGCCTCCGGCCACGAAGACCGGCAGCCGTGCCGCCATCTCGGGCAGGATTTCCTGGGCCAGTACACTGGTGGCCACCGGGCCGATATGGCCACCGGCCTCGGTGCCCTCGATGACCAGGGCGTCGACGCCCGAGCGAACCAGCTTCTTGGCCAGCACCAGGGCCGGGGCGAAACAGATCACCTTGGCGCCAGTGTCCTTGGCCCGCTTGATGGCCGCGCCCGAGGGCAGGCCGCCGGCCAGCACGACATGGCTGACCGAAAGCTCGCCGCAGACGTCGATCAGGTGGTCGAGCTCCGGGTGCATGGTGATCAGGTTGACGCCGAAGGGCTTGGCGGTCAGCTCCTGGGTCGCGGCGATCTCCTCGGCCAGGCGGGCGGGCGTCATCGACCCGCAGGCGATGACGCCGAAACCGCCGGCATTGGAGATGGCCGCCACCAGGTGGCGGGCAGAGATCCACGACATGGCGCCGCCCATGATGGCGACATCGCAGCCGAGAAAATCCCGGCCGCGCTGCCACAATGCCTCAAGGCGATCGCGCGGGTTTACCATCAAAGTCCCTTCGGGCGTGCTCACTCAGGCGGCGTCCAGACCGTAGGCGGTATGGAGCGCGCGCAGCGCCAGCTCGGTGTACTTTTCCTCGATCAGGACCGAAATCTTGATTTCCGAGGTCGAGATCACCTGGATGTTGATGCCTTCGCCCGCCAGGGTCTGGAACATCTTCTGGGCGATGCCGGCATGGCTGCGCATGCCGACGCCGATGACCGAAACCTTCACCACGTTGGCGTCGGCGGCCAGGCGCTCATAACCCAGCTTGGCGTCCTCGATGACCTTCTTGGCGCGGTCGAGATCGGCCTTGCCCACGGTGAAGGTCAGGTCGGTCGACTTGCCGTCGTCGGACACGTTCTGGACGATCATGTCGACGTTGATGGCCGAATCGGCCAGCGGGCCAAAGATGGAGGCGGCCACGCCCGGACGGTCCGGCACCTTGACCAGGGTGATCTTAGCTTCGTCGCGGCTATAGGCGATGCCGCTCACCAGTTCCTTTTCCACGATCTCATCCTCGTCACAGACCAGGGTTCCGGGGGCGTCCACGAAAGAGGACAGCACTTGCACCCGCACACGATGCTTCATGGCCATCTCGACCGACCGCGTCTGCAGCACCTTGGCGCCGACGCTGGCAAGCTCGAGCATCTCCTCGTAGGTGATCTTATCGAGCTTCTTGGCCTGGGTCACGATACGGGGGTCGGTGGTATACACACCGTCAACGTCGGTATAGATGTCACAGCGGTCAGCCATAAGAGCAGCCGCCAGCGCCACCGCCGAGGTATCCGAACCACCACGTCCGAGCGTGCTGATCCGTTTGTCGGGGCCCAGGCCCTGGAAGCCAGCCACCACTGCCACCTGGCCTTTTTCCATACGCGCGACCATGTCCTCGGTATCGATGGACATGATACGAGCCTTGCCATGCACACCGTCGGTATGAATGGGAAGCTGCCAGCCGCACCAGGAGCGGGCGTCGATGCCCAATTCCTGCAGGCCGATTGCCAGCAGGCCGGTGGTCACCTGCTCGCCGGTCGCGACGACTTGGTCGTATTCGCGCGCGTCGTGCAGGGGGGCCATCTGCTTGCAGTAATCGACCAGCTGATTGGTCACGCCCGACATGGCGGAAACCACCACGGCGACCTGATTGCCTGCTTCGACCTCGCGCTTGACGCGCTTGGCCACGTTCTTAATACGGTCAATGTCGCCGACGGACGTGCCGCCGAATTTCATGACGATGCGAGCCATGAGGAATTCCTCTTGGACCAAGCGCTTCATTAAGAATTTGCGCGTATGGTCGGTTCCGAAATCTTTCTGATGCCCGTTGCCGCCCGAAGGGCGCCTCTTCATACTCTGTCGCCAACGCGGAAGCAAGTGCGGCTACCCCAAGGTTGGGGCCGCACGAGTAGGAGCTCCTGATGTCGAATTTGCACGCGCCCAAGCGCATTCCTCCCGCCCGAATCCGCGAGCGTGAAGGAACCGCCTCCTCCGAAGAGGTGGCACGCTTCACCGCCATGGCCGAGGCCTGGTGGGACCCGTGGGGCAAGTTCAAGCCGCTGCATAAGTTCAACCCGGTCCGCCTGGACTTCATGCGCCGCAAGCTGGCCGTCCATTTCGGGCGCGACGCTTCCGCCACCCGGCCGTTCGAGGGCCTGACGCTGCTGGACGTGGGCTGCGGCGGCGGTCTGCTCAGCGAGCCGCTGGCCCGTATGGGGTTCGCGGTCACCGGCATCGACGCGGGCGACAAGAATATCGGCGTGGCCAAGGTTCACGCCGAGCAATCGGGCCTGGCCATCGATTACCGTGTCGGCGGCCCCGAGAACGTCGAGCCCGAGAGCTACGACGTGGTGCTGTCGATGGAGGTGATCGAGCACGTGCCCGACCCGGCCCGCTTCATCGCGCTGGCCGCCGGCGCGCTGAAGCCTGGCGGCGCCTTCATGGGGGCGACGCTGAACCGCACGACCAAATCCTATGCGCTGGCGGTGATGGGCGCCGAGTACATCCTACGTTGGCTGCCTGCCGGCACCCACGATTGGCGCAAGTTCGTCAAGCCGTCGGAATTCGCCAATTATCTGCGCGATGCCCGCGTCGAGGTGCGCGACCTCAAGGGCATGGCCTATGTGCCGTTCAAGGACGAATGGCATGAGACCACCGAGCTTGACGTCAACTACATGCTGTTCGGCGTAAAGATGTGAGGATTGCGGAAAGGGCGCCTTGGGCGCCCTTTCTATATTAATCCCCTCTCCCGGAACCACCTGCCTGGGGTCGCCGTTGACAAAGGGATAGTCCCCTTAGCAACGAAAGGATCACGCATGGCCAAGCACATGCCGCCGGTGCCGCCCGAGCAGCGCCCGCCCCATGGCGATGCCCATGTCCCCGACCAGGACGCTGCGGCCAAGGATGATTCGCGCACCCGCGACCTGGCCCATCAGGGGCGCCAGGGCAACATCAAGCAGAACACCACCCACCAAGGTTTTCAGCAGGACCGCTGATCATGGGCAAGAAAATCCCTCAGACCGATCGTTCCCACGGTGGGCCCGGCAGCAGCCATGAGGATGCCCGCCAGCAGCAGGCCGCCCCCGCCGACAAGCCCCAGCCGGGCGAGCCCACCAATCCCGATTTCAGCCGGGTATCCGGCGGCGGCGGCGAGCGCGACCGCCACCACACCCACGATCCGGCGCGCAAATAGCCCACCCGCTTGCTCGGGGTGACACGTTCTTCATAAATGCGCTATATCAGGCGCCCCGGCTCCCCTGCGGAGGCCGGGGCGTTTTTCCATGGCCGCGGTGATCCCCGATGAGCGTCCGACCCTATCGCCAGATCCAGCGCCGCAAGTCGCGCCTGATCCATGTCGGCCCGGTGCCGGTGGGCGGTGATGCGCCGATTTCGGTCCAGACCATGACCAACACGCTGACCACCGACGTGGCCGGCACGGTGGCGCAGATCAAGCGGGCCGAGGCGGCGGGCGTGGACATCGTCCGCGTTTCCTGCCCCGACGAGGATTCGGCGCGCGCCCTAAAGGATATCGTGCGTCAGGTCAGCGTGCCGGTGGTCGCCGACATTCACTTCCACTACAAGCGCGCCATCGAGGCTGCCGAATCCGGCGCCGCCTGCCTGCGCATCAATCCCGGCAATATCGGCTCGCCCGACCGCGTGCGCGAGGTGGTCAAGGCCGCCAAGGATCACGGCTGCTCCATGCGCATCGGCGTCAATGCCGGTTCGCTGGAGAAGCATCTGCTGGAGAAGTACGGCGAGCCGTGCCCCGAGGCCATGGTCGAGAGCGCCCTGGAGCACGCCAAGATTCTGGAAGACAACGACTTCCGCGAGTTCAAGATCAGCGTCAAGGCGTCCGACGTGTTCCTGGCGGTGGCGGCCTATCAGGGCCTGGCCGAGGCCTGTGACTACCCGCTGCATCTCGGCATCACCGAGGCGGGCGGGCTGATCGGCGGCACGGTGAAATCGGCCATCGGCATGGGCAATTTGCTATGGTCGGGGATCGGCGACACCATCCGCGTGTCCCTGTCGGCCCCGGTCGAGGAAGAAGTCAAGGTCGGCTACGAGATCCTGAAATCGCTGGGCCTGCGCACGCGCGGCGTCAACATCGTGTCGTGCCCCTCCTGCGCCCGCCAGGGCTTCAACGTGGTCGATACGGTGGCGGCGCTGGAAAAGCGGCTGGCCCACATCACCGCGCCGGTCACGCTGTCGATCATCGGCTGCGTGGTCAACGGCCCCGGTGAGGCGCGCGAGACCATGATCGGCCTCACGGGCGGCGGCGGCGACAATCACATGGTCTATGTGGGCGGCACGCCCGACCACAAGATCGACGGCGATGCCATGCTCGATCATATCGTCGAGCTGGTGGAGCAGAAGGCGGCGGCCATCGAGGCCGCGAAACAGAAGGGAATCTGAGACGTGTCGAGCCTGCAGCCCGTTCGCGGCACCCATGACCTGCTGCCGGAGGAGTCCCGCCGGCACCGCTTCGTCGAGGAGACCGCGTTCTCGGTCGTCAAGCGCTACGGCTATGGGGAGGTGGTCACTCCCATCTTCGAATTCACCGAAGTCTTCTCGCGCACCCTGGGCGAGACCTCGGACGTGGTGACCAAGGAGATGTACACCTTCGCCGACCGCTCGGGTGAGTCCATCACCCTGCGTCCCGAAGGCACGGCCGGCGTGGCGCGCGCCTTCATCTCCGGCGGCCTGGCCCAGTCGCTGCCGCTCAAGCTGTTCTACCGCGGCCCTATGTTCCGCCACGAGCGCCCGCAGAAGGGGCGCCTGCGCCAGTTCCACCAAGTCGGCGTCGAGCTGTTGGGCATCGAGACTCCCCAGGCCGATATCGAGGTGGTGTCCATGGGCTTCCGCATGCTGGAAGCACTCGGCCTCAAGGACAAGGTGCAACTGGAGATCAACACCCTGGGCGATGCCGAAAGCCGCATCGCCTACCGCGATGCCCTGGTAGCCTACCTCAGCCCTTACAGGGACAAGTTGTCCGAGGACAGCCGGGCGCGCCTGGACAAGAACCCCATGCGGGTGCTCGATTCCAAGGATGAGGGTGACAAGGCCATCGTCGCCGGCGCGCCGCTGATCCACGACTGCCTGACTCCGGCGGCCAAGGAATTCTTCGAGCAGGTCACCAACGGCCTGAGCGCGCTGGGCGTGCCCTATGTGGTCAACCCCAAGCTGGTGCGCGGCCTCGATTACTACTGCCACACCGCCTTCGAGTTCACCACCACCGCGTTGGGCGCCCAGGGCACCGTGCTGGCGGGCGGCCGTTATGACGGCCTGATTGGCATGATGGGCGGCCCGGCCACCCCCGGCATCGGCTGGGCGGCGGGCGTCGAGCGCCTGTCGATGCTGGTCGAGGCGGTGCCCGAGGGTGAGCGCCCGGTTGCGATCATCCCCATGGGTGATGCCACCGCCGCCCTGGTGCTGGCCGATAGCTTGCGCGCTACCGGCGTGGCGGTGGAACTGGGCTTCTCCGGCAATATGAAGAAGCGCATGGCGCGCGCCAACAAGGCCAATGCCCGTGCCGCCGTGATCCTGGGCGAGGACGAGGCCGCGCGCGGTGCCGCCACCCTGCGCGACCTGGATACCGGCGCGCAGGAGGAAGTGCCGCTGGCCTCGCTGGTGG
>JAEZFE010000016.1 GCA_023437865.1 Pseudomonadota bacterium
CCCAAAACCGGGGGGCGGGGACCCAGGCCCTACACCTCTCCCTACTGGGAGTTGCCGGCTCCACCGAAGTCGAATCGACCGGCTTGCTCGAAGGGGAAATTGCGTCGGCCGGTGGCGGTATCCAGAAACACCGTCCCGCTCAGCGTATAGGCCAGCGCACCGGTCCCAGGCACCTGCATCAGCTGGCGGATGAGATCAGAGGTGGCGATGGTCGCCTCAGCTTCGGTGGTGGCGTCGCCCAGGCGCGGCACCGTTACGTTCTGGCTGCTGACGCCCTTTGCGAAGGGCTGGCCGTTCACTGCGACGGCGAAACGATAGCCGTCCACCGGCAGGTCGGCATCGTTGGGGTTGGCGATCCGCAAGGTCACCGCCATACGCTGTTCAAACAGTCCGGCCGAGATTGGACGCATGTCAACCAGGCTGACATCCGGTGGCTGGTCGATGGCCCCGCCAGCGCAGGCGCCCAGCGTAGCCGCCAACAGCAGGATGGCGAGACGGCGCATCAGATTTCCTCCACCTCCACCACACCCGACACCGACCGTAAGGCGCTCATCAGGCCGGGGTTGATCTTGATTTGCCGTTGCAGACCCAGCTCGACCTCACGGCTGCCCAATTGAGCGACGATGGCGATACGGTTCCGCCCCCTCGCCTCCTTCTCGATCAATTGAGCCAGCATCGGAATGGGCGCTTCGTCGCGGATGAAAACCTTCAACCCGGCGGCGGCGTTGGCGGCTTCCTGCTCGAGCGAGCTGATGCGCTGGGCGTTGAGGCGCAATTGCTCGTCTTCGAGCCTGGCGTCCACTTCCAGCAGCAGCGGGCCGCCCGCTTCGAACAGGGCACGCGAGGCGGCCAGGACTTCCGAGAACAGCATGACCTCGAACATGCCCGACGAATCCGACATGGTCAGGAAGGCAAAGCGGTTGCCTTTTGCCGAAGTTCGTTCCGATTTGGACAGCAACGTGCCGGCCAGCTTGATGCGCCCCTTGCCACCCGCTTGCAGATGGCGTGGCAGCTCCGCCACCTTGAGCACCCCCAGGCGTTTCAGGCTCTTGGTGTAGGTATCCAGCGGGTGGGCGGAGAGGTAGAACCCGACCGCGTCGAATTCCTGGGTCAGCCGTTCCTGGGGCGACCAGTCGACGGAGTTCTCCAGTTTGGGCGCCGGGGCAATGTTGCCGCCGAGCAGGCTCATCTGACTGGACTCCCGCTGCTCCGCCTCGGCGGCACCGTAGCGCAGCAAGGATTCGCAGTTTTTGAACACCTTGCCGCGGTTCTTTTCCAGGCTATCAAACACACCGGCACGGACCATATTTTCCATCTGGCGGCGATTGAGCTGCTTGGTGTCCAACCGCCGCGCAAAGTCCCACAAATCCTTGTACGGCCCGCCACGGTCCCGTTCCTCGACGATCTGGCGGCAGGCCCCCTCGCCCACATTCTTCAGCGCAGCCAAGGCGTATCGCACGGCGAGCGACCCGTCGGGCATCTTCTCTACCGAGAAATCGGCACGCGACTTGTTAATGTCGGGCGGCAGCAGCTTGATCTTGAGCCGGTCCAATTCCTGCCGGAACGAATTGAGCTTGTCGGTATTGCTCATTTCATAGGTCATGGTCGCGGCCATGAACTCGGCGGGATGATTGGCTTTCAAATAGGCAGTTTGGTAGGCGATCAGCGCGTAGCAGGCGGCGTGCGACTTGTTGAAGCCGTATTCGGCGAACTTGGCTACACGATCGAAGATCAGGGACGCCTGCTCGCCATCCACGCCGCGCGCCACCGAGCCATCGACGAAGGTCTTGCGCTGAGCCTCCATCTCCTCGCGAATCTTCTTACCCATGGCGCGGCGCAGCAAATCCGCGCCGCCGAGCGAATAGCCCGCCAGGACCTGGGCGATCTGCATGACCTGCTCCTGGTAAACCATGATCCCGAAGGTTTCCTTCAGAATGGGCTCCAGCAGCGGATGCATGTAATCCGGCTCTTCCTTACCGTGCTTACAGGCAATGTAGCGTGGGATCTGGTCCATGGGACCGGGGCGGTACAGCGCCACCACCGCGATCAAATCTTCCAGCCGGTTCGGATGCATGCTGCGCAGTACGTTGCGCATGCCCGTACTTTCCAACTGGAACACGCCGGCGGTATCGCCCCGGGTCAGCAGTTCGTAGGCCGGCACGTCGTCCAGCGGCAGGGCCGACAGGTCGATGTCAAGGCCTTTGGTCTTCTTGATGTGCTTGCAGGTGGTAACCATAACGGTCAGCGTCTTCAGACCGAGGAAGTCGAACTTCACCAGACCGGTGCTTTCCACCCACTTCATGTTGAACTGGGTGACCGGCATGTCCGAACGCGGGTCTCGGTAGAGCGCCACCAACTGGTCGAGCGGGCGGTCGCCGATCACCACGCCGGCGGCGTGGGTCGACGCGTGGCGGTACAGCCCCTCCAGCTTCATGGCTAGGTCGACCAAGTTGCCGACCTGCTCGTCGTTCTCTTTGGCCTCCTTGAACAGCGGCTCGACCTCAAGCGCCTGTTCCAGGGTCACGGGGTTGGCAGGGTTGTTGGGCACCAGCTTGCAGATGCGATCCACCTGACCGTAGGGCATCTGCAGCACGCGGCCCACGTCGCGCAGCACGGCGCGGGCCTGCAACTTACCGAAGGTGATGATCTGGGCCACGTGGTCGTAGCCGTACTTGTCCTGCACATACTTGATCGTCTCTTCCCGCCGGTCTTGGCAGAAGTCGATATCGAAGTCGGGCATGGACACGCGTTCGGGGTTCAGGAAACGCTCGAACAGCAAGCCCCAGCGCAGCGGATCGAGATCGGTGATCGTCAGCGCCCAGGCGACCGCCGAGCCGGCACCCGAGCCGCGGCCCGGGCCGACGGGGATGTCGTTGGCCTTGGACCATTGGATGAAATCGGACACGATCAGGAAGTAGCCGGGAAAGCCCATCTGCTCGATGATGCCCACTTCGTACTCGATACGCTCCCGGTACGGCTTGGCGGCGTGTTCCTTCTCTTCTTCGGTCATGCCGGGCTGGAAGACGTGCTTCTCCAGCCGCATGTCCAAGCCTTCCCAGCACTTCTTGCGCAGCACCTCGGCCTCGGTCAGGCCGTCCATGCGGAAGGGCGGCAGCAGCGGCTTGCGCTTTGGCACCATGAAGGCGGTGCGCTGGGCAATGACCAGGGTGTTGTCGCAGGCCTCCGGCAGGTCGGCGAACAGCTCGCGCATATCGGCGGGCGACTTGAAATAGTGCTCGGGCGTGAGGCGCCGGCGCTCGTCCATGGACACATAGGCGCCATCCGCGATGCAGATGAGCGCATCATGCGCCTCGTACATGGCGCGGTCGGAAAAATAAGGCTCGTTGGTGGCGACGAGCGGCAGGTCGTGCTTGTACGCCAGATCCAGCAATGCCGGCTCGACCCGGTCCTCGACCTCTAGCCCGTGGCGCTGCAATTCCACGTAGGTGCGGCCGGGAAAGGCCTGGGCCAGACGAACCAGCTGGATCTCAGCCTTCTCGTTGTTTCCCTCCGTCAACAAGCGGTTGACCGGGCCACTGGTCGAGCCGGTCAGCAGGATCAGGCCTTCCGAACAGGTTGCCATGTCCTGGAGCGTCACCTGAGGCGTCTCGCCGGCGTCGGTGCCCAAATACGCCTTCGAAACAAGCTTCATAAGATTGAAATAGCCGGCTTCCGACTGACACAGCAGTACGACCCAGTCGGGATCGGGCCGGCGGCCATCCTTGGAAGGCGCCTCGCCCTCGCGGCGAAGGGCGATCTGACAGCCGATGATGGGCTGCACGCC
>JAEZFE010000037.1 GCA_023437865.1 Pseudomonadota bacterium
CCTGGTTCTTCTGGTCTGCCTGACCCAGCCCATCTTGCTGTCGCGGCTGCCCGATCTGCCGGGCGCCTGGGTCTTCCCGGTGCTGCTGGCGGTGTGCGTGCTGGGCATCCTCATCCTCGCCATTCTCGACCGCCTGCCAGAGAGCCTGCACCGCTGGCGGGTCGTGCGCGGGCTGGCCATCCTGGCCACCGATACGCGCAAGCTGTTCTTCCACCCCGGTTACAGCCTGATCACCCTGCTGGTCGCCCTGGCCGGCCACATCAATCTGTCGATGTGCGTCTATGTGCTGGCGACGGGCCTGGGGCTCGACGTGCACGCTCTGGATTGCCTGGTTCTGGTGCCACCAGTGATCCTGATCATGACCCTGCCCATTTCCATCGCCGGCTGGGGGGTGCGCGAGACCGCCATGGTCACCGCCTTCGGCTTCGTCGGCGTGGCGGAATCCTCGGCCCTGGTGCTGTCGATCCTGTTCGGCATCATCACCATGGCGACCGCGCTGCCCGGCGGCCTGGTGTTCCTGCTGGCGGGCGGGCGCAGAATGGAGCGAGAGGAACTGGAAGCCGAAGCTGCGGAAGGCAGCCGGGTCTGACCGGATTGGCGATTGTGGGGGTGGACGACCGCCCCCGGATCGCTACATTGGGAGAAATGCATTTCACTCATTTCTCCCAATGAGGAATTTCCGGACATGAAAATCGCCTTTGCCAAGCCCCAGCTCCCCACCGAGGGCGCCGTCATCGTCGGCGTGCTCGAAGGCAAGGTGCTGACTGCCACCGCCGCCCAGATCGACCAGCAGGGCAATGGCGCGCTGACCCGCGCGATCAATGCCAGCAAGTTCGAGGGCAAGGCCGGTCAGACTCTGGTGGTGCTGGCGCCGGCGGGACTGGAGGCCGACCGGGTCGTGCTGGTGGGCCTGGGCAAGGCCGATTCCATCGATGCGCTGGCGGCCCAGTCGTTCGGCGGCACCGCCGTCGCCCAGGTGCTGGCCTCCGATGCCTCGGCGGCGATCGCGGCGGATGAGCTGGAAGGCCTGAAGATCCCGGCGGCCGAGTTCGCCGCCCAGGTGGCTTTCGGCGCCCGCCTCAAGTCCTATCGCTTCGACAAGTACTTCACCAAGGAGAAGAAGGAGGACAAGCCGCAGCTCAAGAAGCTCAGCGTCCTGACCTCGGCGAACGGCGCGGCCAAGACCGCTTTCGCGCCGCTCGACAAGATCGCCGACGGCGTGTTCTTGACCCGCAACCTGGTGAGCGAGCCTGCCAACGTCATTCACCCTGAGAGCCTGGCCGAGGAATGCCGCAAGCTCGCCGAGTTGGGGCTTGAGGTCGAGGTGTTGGGCGAGAAGCAGATGAAGAAGCTGGGCATGGGCGCGCTGTTGGGCGTGGGCCAGGGCTCGGAACGCGAAAGCCATCTGGTGATCATGCGCTGGAACGGCGCCAAGGATGCCGAGGCGGCACCGCTGGCGCTGATCGGCAAGGGCGTGTGCTTCGATACCGGCGGCATCTCCATCAAGCCCGCCGCCGGCATGGAGGAGATGAAGTGGGACATGGCCGGCGCGGGTGCGGTGATCGGCGCCATGAAGGCGTTGGCCGGGCGCGGCGCCAAGGCCAATGTGGTGGGTATCGTCGGTCTGGTCGAGAACATGCCGTCGGGCAATGCCCAGCGCCCCGGCGACGTCGTGACCTCGGCCTCGGGCCAGACCATCGAGGTCATCAACACCGACGCCGAAGGCCGCCTGGTGCTGGCCGATGCCCTGTGGTACGCCCGCGACCGCTTCAAGCCCAGCGCTATGATCGATCTCGCCACGCTGACCGGCGCCATCATCATCTCGCTGGGCAACGACTATGCCGGCCTATTCGCCAACAACGACAAGCTGGCCGACAAGATCACCGCCGCCGGCAAGGCCGCCGGCGAGCCGGTGTGGCGCCTGCCCATGGGCGATGCTTACGACAAGCAGATCAAGTCCGACATCGCCGACATGAAGAATGTCGGTGGCCGCGAAGGCGGTTCCATCACCGCCGCCCAGTTCCTCAAGCGCTTTGTCGGCGACACCCCGTGGGCCCACATCGATATCGCCGGCACCGCGTGGTCGAAGAAGGATTCCGCCACCTGCCCCAAGGGCGCCACCGCCTTTGGCGTGCGCCTGCTTGACCGGCTGGTGGCTGAGCAATACGAGGACTAATTGTCTCTCGGGTGACAGCGGGGGAGCGGGGCATTATGCTCCCCCCATGACCCAGATCGGCTTCTACCACCTCCTCAAGCTCCCGCTCGACCAGGCGCTGCCCAAGCTGCTGGAAAAGGCCGCCGCCGCCGGTCTCAAGGTGGTGGTCATGGCCGGGTCGGAGGAACGGGTCGAGCACCTTAACTCGCTGCTGTGGACCTATAACGAGGAAAGCTGGCTGCCCCACGGCTCGGCTCGCGACGGCGAAGCGGCGCTGCAGCCCATCTGGCTCACCACCGCCGACGAGAACCCCAACGGCGCCACCGCGCTGGTGCTGTGCGACGGCGCCACGCCCGCCAGCCTGGACGGCTTCACCCGTTGCCTCGACCTGTTCGACGGCAACGACGAGGACGCGGTGAAGGCCGCCCGCGAGCGCTGGAAGGTGTGGAAAACCCAGGGGCACGAGTTGGTCTACTACCAGCAAAACTTGAACGGTGGTTGGGAAGAAAAATCAAGAACTTAGTGGATGCGCAATTGATGCACATTGCGGAAAATCGTGCTTTAAAGTAGCGTTTTATACACAGTCATTACACAACGGACACCGTTGATGAGGGGCGGGGAACGAGGGCTCCCCGCCCGTTTCATCACAACAAGCCCAGCCCCCGCCCGAAGGCACGTGTCAATTCGTCGGCGTCATTCTCCCGCAACACCGTGTTGAATGCCTCGGTGGTTTTGGG
>JAEZFE010000040.1 GCA_023437865.1 Pseudomonadota bacterium
CCGGTCCGAGACCGGCCTGGGTGCCGAGGGTGCCGCTTCCCACTAAGTGGCGGGTCGGTAATAAATTCTTCGAAGAATGAAACTTGGCCGCCGGGCATCCCCCGGCGGCCCTTTTCTTTTCCGGCAAGTGTACGGCGTCACGATGGCCGGCATCATGTACGGCATTGGCATGCGCGGCCGCCTTCGCGGGCATGCGTCATTCGCGGAACACCAATGGATACGGACGAGCCGCACCGCACACACAGATGGACGAAGACAGGAATAGTCAGCGCTTATCGCTGTTCAGACTGTTGCATGGAGCCAACCCCTCCAGGCACAGAGCCCAAGCAAAAAGGCCTGCCGGCGTCATCATGCGGCAGGCCTTGCTGTCTTGGTGAAAAGGCTACCGCGCCAGCAGCAGAGCCAGCATCACCGAGCCGAACACGATGCGATACCAGGCGAAGGGAGCGAAGCCGTGCTTGCCGATGAAGGCTATGGCGGCACGCACCACGACCAGGGCGGCCAAGAACGCGGCGGCGAAGCCCACGGCAATGAGGGCCGCGTTGTCGAACGACAGCACCGCCCAGTTCTTGTAAACCTGATAGACGGTGGCGGCCACCATGGTCGGGATGGCGAGGAAGAACGAGAATTCGGCCGCCGCCTTGCGGTCCACCCCCATCATCAGCGAGCCCATGATGGTGGCACCCGAGCGCGACACGCCGGGGATCATGGCCAGGCACTGGAACACACCGATCTTGGCGGCCAGCGGGATTGGCATATCCTCGACGGCGAATACGCGGGGCTTTCCGACCAGGCGCTCGATGACCAAGATCGCCACGCCGCCGACGATCAGCGCCACCGCCACCACCACCGGCGAATCGAGAAGCGCGCGGATGGCCTTGTAGGCAACCACGCCCACCGCCATGGCCGGCAGGAAGCCGATCAGGATATTGCGCACGAAAGCCCGCGCCTTCGGGTCCGAGCCCACCGCCAGGGCGGCACCGGTCAGGCGCTGCCAATAGACCACGCACACCGCCAGGATGGCGCCCAGTTGGATGACGATTTCAAAGGTCTTGCCTGGGGGCCCCTGGAAGCCGAGCATGTCGCCCAGCAGGATCAGGTGTCCGGTGGAGGAAACCGGCAGAAACTCGGTCAAGCCCTCGACCACGCCGAGCAGCAACGCTTGCAGAAAAATTTCCATGGGAGCCCTTGGAGGTAGGTGGGAGGTGCCGGCCGGATCATGCTCTCCCCTCCCCCTCAGGTGCAACCCGCTAAAGGGTACCGCTCCGCCGGGAGGGTTTGCCTAACCCGTCCGGCGAGACCCCGACGGAGTTCTTGCCGCCGCATTTGGCCCTCCCACCTGCCTTTGGTCATCCAGGGGAGGTCCGCCATGCCGGTGGCGCTCGCGCTGCTTCTTCTGATGCTTGCCGCCTGCTCCCGCCCGCCCGAGGAAATCGCCCAGCCCATGCCCGTCGAGGCCGGCATCGACGTACCCGCCGGATATGCCGCCCATGCCGAGGCCCAGGGCGCCCAGGACCCGCGCGCATTGGTGTTCGAGCCCGGCAGCGGCCGCCCGTTAGTGGTCGAGGGTGAGCCGGCGCGGCTGTCGGCCATCCAACCCGGTGGCAGCCTGCGCCCGTTGGCCCATGGCGGCGACAACGGGCCGTGGACGGGCGCGGCGGTGATGGGCGGCACGATCTATGTGGCCGAGGCCGGCGGGCCACAAGGCGGGCGCATACTGGCGGTGGAACCGACCGGGACCGTCAAGCCACTCAAGGCCCAATTGCCGGGTGGCAGCACTGTGGGCCCCCTAGCGGCAGGCAATGACGGCTGGTTGTACGTGGGGGTCGCCAGCGCCCGGGCCGCCGGCGGCAAGACTCCCGACGTGCCGTGCCAGGACATCCGCATCAAGGGCGGTGGCGAGATCGAAGGCGCGGTGCCGTGCACCGGCTCGGTCCTGCGGGTGCGGCCGGAAACCGGCCAGGTGGAGGTGCACGCCTGGGGCTTCCGCGATCCCGTGGGACTAGCCTTCACCGCCGACGGCAAGCTGCTGGTCTCCGAGGATTTGCCGGACGATCCCGCACTGTCCCCGGCGGGCGACGTGCTGGTCGCGGCAGTGCCCGGCGTGTGGTACGGCTGGCCCGATTACGCCGGACAATTGGCCATGGCCGATCCGCAATTGGCCGACACGCCCAACCCGCCGCCGCCGCCGCTGGCCCGCCTGCGGGGCGACGCCAAGGGCGTGGCGGCGGCCAGCGATCAGGCATTCGGCGGCGCCAATCAGGCTTTCGTCGCCTTGTCGCCGACGCCGGCCAGCACCGGCGGCACGGTAGCCTATACCTCTCTCGACACCGGTGAGACCGCCCCCTTCGCCGCCCGCCTGGACCACCCCACCGCCATAGCCTTCAGCCCCGATGGCGCCGCCATGTGGGTGGCCGATGCCGGCACCGGCACGCTATGGCGCATCTCGGCGGCGACCGCACCCTAGTGTTTCTTCGTTAGTCCTCGCCGGGCGCAGGCTCCACCTGCTTGGCGTCCTGGGGCGTGATCGAGGATCATGCTCTGGACTGAGGCCCTTCCATTGGGTACACCCGCTCCAGTCCCAATGGAGGCCTCCGCTTGACTGACCGCATCCTCGACCGCCGCGCCCTGACTTTGTGGGTGCTGCCCGTGGCATTCACCGTGCTGCTGTTCGTCATGCGGAGTTCAAGCCTGCCGTTCTGGCAGAGCTTCAACTTGGACCCCGACTACTATTATCTGCTCAACGGCCTGCGCATCATCGAAGGCCTGGCGCCCACCGACATCAGCCATCCCGGCACGCCCATCCAGGTGCTGCTCGCCGCCGTGTTCAAGGCCATGCATCTGACCGAAGGCACCGCCGCCATCGTTGATGCGGTGCTGGCCGAGCCCGAGCGTCACCTGCTGGCAGCCACCGGCGTGATCTATGGGTTGGTGGGCCTGTCGTTGTGGTGGCTGGGCCGGGTGACCTTTGTCACCACCGGCTTCCTGATGCCGGCGCTGCTGGTTCAGAGCGCGCCCATGCTGTCGCGCATCATCCCCAAATTCGGCCTGCATCCCAAGCCCGAGCCGTTCCTGATCATCGCCGTCGCCCTGCTGATCGCCGCCCTGCTGCCGCTGGTCAGGCCCAAGACAGCAGACGCCGCCAAAAATGCCGACGATTGGCCCGCTGCCCTGGCCGGCATCGCCATGGCGCTCGGCGTGGCATCGAAGGTCCACTTCGCGGTACTGGGCGTGGTCCCGCTGCTGCTGCTCGACCGCCGCCGCTTCCTGATCCATGTGGGCGTGGGCGCCGCCGCGTTGGTGGTGTTCGTCGCCCCCGCCATTCCGTCGTGGCACATCTGGACCAAATGGATTGCGAACATGCTGATGGGATCGGGGGCCTATGGCGAAGGCCCGCAGACCATCATCGACACCCAGCGCTACCCTCGCGCGGTGATGAAGATCTTCTCGTCCAAGCTGATCTTCACCGCGGTGTTCGCCGCCTCGCTGGTGCAGTTGGTTGCCTATGTCCGCATGCGCCGGCGCGGGCTGGTGCCGCAAAACAAATTCGCACGTCTGCTGGTCGGCATCCTGGCCGCCCAATTGCTGGTGGTCCTGTCGGTCGCCAAGCAGCCCGCCGCCCATTACCTGGTGCCCGCTTTGCTGCTGACCGGCCCGGCCATGGCGGCGCTGTGGAGCCTGAGCCGCGCCGGCATGGTTCCGCGCAACCACGCCCGCCTGTGGCTGGGGGTGGGCGTGGTGCTGCTGGTGGCGCAGGTGCCGCAGATGATTCGCCAGAATGCCGAGCTGCGCGGCTGGACCGAGGAGCAGATGGCCATCGACCTGGGCGCGCGCTATCCCGGCTGCGCCAAGGTCTACTTCGATGCCGCTTCGGCCCAGTCCTACGCCTTCCAGCGCGGCGACATGAACGCACTGGCGCGCTATTCGCCGAAGCTGGCCCCGCTGTTCCCCAAGGATGAGTTCACATGGTTCACCAACGACCACACCTACTGGAAGCGTGGGCTGATGCAGTGGAACGTCCCGGTGAAGCTGGAGGACATCCTGGCCCAGTACGGCTGCGCGGTATTCCGCGGCAACCAGCCGTGGACGGCCTCGTCCGAAGCAATCCGCTTGATCCCCGGTTTCACCTTTGACGACCGCTGCGAGACCGGCGAGGAAACGCTGCTGACGAAAGGGGTGACCTGCGACGGCAAGCGGGTGGCCCACTAACCCTTTCGCTATTGCAAAAGCGGTGGAACCGGCTAGCCTTTCGCCTAATTCTTTTCGGCCTATCAGGGGGAACCATGCCGGCCAAGATCGTCACCATCGCCCAGCAGAAGGGCGGCGCGGGGAAGACCACCATGGCCGCCCAGCTTGCGGTGGCGTATGCACGCGCCGGCAAGCGGGTGGGGTTGATCGACATCGACCCCCAGGGTTCGCTGGCCATGTGGTATCAGGTGCGCCAGTCGCTGGTGGATGGCGAAGGGGCCGGCATCACCTTCCTCCAGGCGTCGGGCTGGCGTCTGTCCACCGAACTTGACCGCATGAAGCGCGATGTCGATCTCATCCTGGTGGACAGCCCGCCGCATGCCGAGACCGACGTGCGCATCGCGGTGCGTGCCGCCGACCTGATCATGGTGCCCATGCAGCCCTCGCCCATGGATTTGTGGGCCACCCAGCCGACGCTGGACCTGGCCAAGAAGGAAAAATCGGCGGCCCTGGTGGTGTTCAACCGCACCCCGCCCAAGGGCAAGCTGGTGGACGCCGTGCGCAAGAAGATCATCGAGGCCGACATGCCGGTGGCCGCCACCGTGCTGGGCAACCGGGTGGCCTTTGCAGCGTCGATGATGGAAGGCAAGGGCGTGGTCGAATCCAACCCGCGCCATACCGCCACCAAGGAAACCAAGTCGCTGGCCGACGAAATCGCCGCTAAACTGGGGCTCTGAGCACATGGACTACAGCTTCGCCGCCCTGATCGGGCTGCACACCCTGGCCGCCGTCGTGTGGGTCGGCGGCATGTTCTTCGCCCACCTGATCTTGCGCCCGTCGGTCACCGATATGAACCCGTCGCTCCGGCTGCAGCTATGGCGCCATGTGCTGCCGCGCTTCTTTACCTGGGTAGCCATCGCCATCGTGGTGCTGCTGGCAACCGGCTACGGCGTGCTGCTGACCGGCTATCGCGGTGGGATCTTCGGCGGTAACCTGCATATCGACCTGATGCAGATCATCGGCGCGGTGATGATCGTACTGTTCCTGTTCGTAGTCGTCGGCCCGTTCGGCAGCCTCAAGCGGGCGCTCGACCGCAACGACATGGCCGCCGCAATCACCGCCCAGGGCCGCATCCGCCACATCGTCGTCATCAACCTGATCCTCGGCCTGTTTGTCACCTTCGTCGGCGCCGCCGGCACCTTCGTGGGGTACTGAAGGCAGGCTTGCCGAACCCGCCGGAGCGGGCGTATAAGGGGCGCTGGTCGGCAGTTCACCCAGGCGTCGCCGCCCCGAGAGGGGAGCTAAACCTGCCATTTCCATTTTCGACTGACACCTTGTCCCGCGTGCCAGTGTCGTAAGCCGGCGACCCCCGACTATCCGTACCCGGATCGGCACGTCCGAGGATAAGCCATGTCACGAATCCCCCTCCCCTATGTGGTGGGCGACATCTCCGCCCTTGCCCGCTCCCTCAAGACTCAATTGGACGGGCGCGAGAGCATGCCCGGCCATCTTGAATTGCTCAACATGCTGGCCCGCGCCGCCGGTGCCCGCAATTTCCAGCATTTCCGCGCCCAGGCCAAAGCCCGTGCAAGCCTCGGCGCCCCGCCGCCGCCCGAGCCTGCCGATCCTGTGCGGGTGCGCCGCACCGCCCGGCATTTCGATGCCACCGGGGCGCTGGTCCGCTGGCCAGGCAAGTTCAGCGAACGGCAAACCTGCCTGTGGGTCTTGTGGTCGCGCCTGCCGGCCCGCCAGATCATGGGCGAAAAGCAGGTGAACCAGGCGCTCAATGAACATCACCGCTTTGGCGACTACGCCTTGTTGCGCCGCGAACTGGTGGACGGCGGCTGGCTGGTGCGCACCGCCAATGGCGCCGAATACCGCCGCGTGGAACGCGAGCCACCCGCCGATGCGCTGGCGCTGATCCGCCACCTCTTGCCGCGGTGAGGTCGGCCATGATCAGCCTTAAGGCCCGATTGGTCCTGTTCATACTAGGGCACCGACACTTGCTGCGCCGCCGCCATCGAGGATGGGGTGGCCGCCTATGAATGGCTGCTTGCCCAAGGGATTCCCGCCGGATCAGTGTGTTTCATGGGCGATTCGGCGGGTGGCGGGCTGGCGCTCGCCACCATGCTGGCCGCCCGCGACCGGGGCTTTGATCTGCCGGCCGGGGCGGCGGTGATGTCGCCGTGGACCGACCTCTCCTGCTCCGGCCCCTCCTTTGTCACCAATCTGGGCAGGGAGGCGCTGGCGCCGCGCGGTTCGTGGACGGTGTTCGCCAAGCATGCCCTGGGCGGCGCAGACC
>JAEZFE010000100.1 GCA_023437865.1 Pseudomonadota bacterium
GCTGATGGGCGTGGCCCTGGCCGCCACCGCTTTGTGGCTGGCCTCCATCCTCGCCACCCAGACCGGCTTGCTTGGGGCCGCCACCGAAGCCGCCGCCGGCAAGGCCGCGATCTCCTGGGCCAATTTCGACGAAGCCGCCATCGCCCGGCACGTGGCCGACGGCAAGGTGGTGTTCGTCGACGTCACCGCCGATTGGTGCATCACCTGCAAGGTCAACAAGGCCGCCGTGGTCGAGCGCGGCGAGGTGGCCCGCCGGCTGACCTCGGGCACCGTTCCCATGCGCGCCGACTGGACCAAGCCCGATGATTCGATCGCCCGCTACCTGGCCAGCTTCGACCGCTATGGCATCCCGTTCAACGCGGTCTATGGCCCGGGCGCACCCGAGGGCATCGCGCTTTCCGAACTCTTGAGCGAGGCGGAGGTGCTGGCGGCGCTGGATAAGGCGGCGCGCCGCTAAGCGCACCGCCTCCCTCTCTCCTTACAGGAACAGGAAGTCCTGGGCTGTCAGCCCGGTCGCGCCGTCGATGGTGACCGAGGCCGCCGTTCCGTTGGTATTGAAGCCCGACAGGTCGATGACGGTGTCACCGTTCTGCTCGGTGAGCGCGCCGCCCAATTGGGCAAAGCTGGTCAGCGGCGCACCGGCGGAAACCAGGTTCTGGAAGACGATCACGTCGGTGCCGGAGGTGAAGCCCTGGACGAAGTCGTTGCCCTGGGCCTGGCCGATGAAGATAAAGTCTCCGCCCGCACCGCCGTTGATTTGGTCGTTGCCGGTGCCACCCACGAGCACGTCGCGGCCCGAACCGCCTGAGAGGTTGTCGGCCCCTTGGCCGCCATCCAGCCAGTCGTCGCCACCATTGCCGCGCAACTGGTCGTTGCCGCTGCCGCCGTGAAGCTGGTCGTCGCCGCCGCCGCCGCGCAGATCATCGGCGCCGTTCTCGCCTTCGGCCTTAACCGGTGAACTGCCCTGCACACGCAGGCTGTCATTGCCATCGCCGCCGCGGAACCACACTTCGTTGATGCCGGTCCCCTGAAGGTTGCGCACCACGAATTCGTCATTCCCGCCCAAGCTTTGCAGGTGCAGCTGCTCCACGTTCTCCAGATTGATCTGGAACGCCGTCTGGCTGGTGCGTTCGAACACGGCGCCGCCGCCATCGGCTCGGAGGTCAAAATCCTCGCTGGCAGGACCGCCCTCGACCACCTGGGTGTCGGTGCCCTGATTGCCGTTGACGGTGTCGGTGCCGTCGCCATTGGTCCACACGAAAACGTCCGGCCCCTGGTTGCCGTTCAGCGTGTCGGCGCCCTTGTTGCCATAGATGATATCGCCCTGCGCCTGACCGGAGACGGTGTCATCACCGCCACCGGCGATGATCAGGTCGCCCACCGGCGAGCCGCTATGGGTACCGGCGTTGTTGTCGCCGACGATAAAATTCGTGACCTGGGTAAGCGGAAGAACTGGCATTCCCTGACCTCCTTGTCGTCCCCCTCTGGACAGGGGAACGCGCGAAGGAAGCCGAAGCCCGGATGCGACATGGTGGATATGCGCATGGGCGCGTCAGCACTCCGGGTTATGACGGCGCTTTACCGCAACATGCCGGGCGGCTGCGGCGTGGGGGCCAACGGCAAGGTCGGGGTTTCCAGGCCGACACCGACCTCGTCGCCATGGACGTCTTCCTCGCCCTCCGGCTCCAGCCCCTCGGTCAGGTCGGACAGGAACGCATCGCGCCAGGTGGCCACCGTGTTGGCCTCGACCACCTTCATCATGGCCTGCCAACGCTCGATCCGTTCGCCACGCGGCATGGTCAGCGCACGGGCCAGGGCATCGGCCACCTCGTCCACGTCGAAGGGATTGACGATCAGGGCGCTGGTCAGCTCCCTGGCCGAGCCGGCGAAGCGCGACAACACCAGCACGCCGGGATCATCGGGCCTCTGCGCCGCCACGTATTCCTTGGCGACCAAATTCATGCCGTCACGCAACGGCGTCACCAGCCCCACATGGGCGGCGCGATAGAATCCCGCCAGGCAGGCGCGGTCGTAGCCTTTGTTGATGTAGCGCACCGGCGTCCAGTCGAATTCGGCGAAGTGGCCGTTGATGCGGCCGGCGGCGCTTTCCAACTGGCGCTTCAGGGCACGGTAGCGCGCCACCTCCTCGCGCGAGGGTGCGGCGATCTGCATGAACTCGAACTGACGTTTCAGCTCGGGGTGGGTCTCCAGCAGGGTCTCGATGGCGTCGAAACGATGCGGCAGGCCCTTGGAATAGTCCAGCCGCTCGACACCCAGGATCAGCTTGCGCCCTTGCAGCGATTCCACCAATTGCAGGGTGTCGGAGGCGGTCTCCTGAATTTCGGCCAATTCGGCGAAGGCATCGGTGTCGATGCCGATGGGATAGGCGGTGGCGCGGGCGCAGCGGCCATAGGCGCTGAAGCGCCCATTCTCTCCCACCTCCCCGTGCGCCTCGCCGCCCAGATAGCCCAGGAAGCCGCGCACATCCTCGGCGGTCTGGAAGCCCACCTGGTCATAGGCGCACAACGCGCGCACCAGCCGACGGTGACCGGGCAGCGCCACCAGCAGCTCCGGCACCGGAAACGGCGTGTGCAAGAAGAACCCGATGCGGTTCCGCACACCCAGCCGGCGCAGTTCCTCGCCCAGGGGGATCAGGTGGTAATCGTGCACCCAGACGATGTCGTCGGGCCGGATCATGGGCGCCAGTTGGGCAGCGAAGGCGGCATTGACCCGCAGATACCCCTCGTAACTGCGGCGCGACACCTCCAGCAGCCCCAGGCGGAAATGGAACAGCGGCCACAGCGTCGAGTTGGAGAAGCCGTTATAGAACTCCTCGTAATCCTGCCGGGTCAGATCGGTGGTAACGTAGGTGATGCGCCCGTGGGTCTGCGCGCGTGGCGGCGGCACCTTCTGCTCGGCGACCTCGCCCGACCAGCCGAACCACAATCCGCCCTGAAGCTCCAATGCTTCCTTCAGCGCCACCGCCAGGCCACCGGCCTGCGCTCCCTTCTTCGGCACGCTGACCCGATTGGAAACGATCACCAGTCTCGCCACCGGCCCCTCCCAAGGCTGTGGTTCCGCTGGATGTCAGTTGGGTCCGGGCGGGGTCATAGCCAAGCGGGGAGAGGCGGTAAGCCGGAAGTGGAAGGGCGGGAAGAGAACAACTCTAGCCGCGCGCTTCCTGGGCGCCCTTGCGGGCCAGTTCGTCGGCGCGCTCGTTCTCCGGGTGGCCGGCATGGCCGCGCACCCAGTGCCAGGTCACCTTGTGGCGGGACGCGGCCTCATCGAGCAGCTTCCACAGATCGTCATTCTTCACCGGCTTCTTGTCGGCGGTCTTCCAGCCGCGCACCTTCCAGCCGCGCAGCCACTCGGTCATGCCCTTCTTGACGTATTCGCTGTCGGTGTAGACCTCGACCACGCAAGGGCGCGTCAGCGCGTTGAGCCCCTGCAGCACCGCCATCATTTCCATGCGGTTGTTGGTGCTGGGATTCTCACCGCCGTAAAGCTCCTTCTCCACGCCCTTGAAGCGGAGGATGCAGCCCCAGCCGCCCGGCCCCGGGTTTCCGGAGCAGGCACCGTCGGTGTATAGCTCGACTTTGTTTGTTTCGGTCATGCGAAATCCCTCAGGCGCCGGGCGCGACCCGCCCAGGCCGCTTGTGGGCTTTCAGCCCACCC
>JAEZFE010000269.1 GCA_023437865.1 Pseudomonadota bacterium
GGCCGGTCCGAGTCGATGATGATGACCTTAGGCATGGGCAAACCGGCGCGCGCGCTCAAGCGCTCAACTATGGCATAGAGACCGGGGGCCGAGTGGCGATCCACCTGGACGGCGCCGTACATGGACAGCACCATTTTGTCGGAATTCCAGTAGGCAAAGGCGTTCATGCCCAAGGCCATCAGGAATGCCACGACCATTCCGCCTTGGCCGCCAACCATGCCGCCAATTGCGATGAACAGGCCGGTCAGCGCGGCGAGCAGGATAGCTGTGCGGGCATAGGACATGGGAGGGCGAACTCCAACCGGGGGGACAGCCCGTCCTGAATAATGAAGACCAGAGCGTCCTTCAAGGGCGGGGAAGGCTGCAAATCCCCTTGGGAACCCGGCCCTGATCTGTTACGAGGGGCCTTCAAGCAGTCTGTTCCGAAAGCAACCGGGCTATGAGCAAGACCGTCCTCAGCGTCGTGGGCGCCCGCCCCAACTTCATGAAAATCGGCCCCGTGCTGACCGCGTTGAAGGCCGAGGGGTTCCGGGCCCCCCTCTTGCACACCGGTCAGCATTACGATGAGGCGATGAACGACCGCTTCTTCGCCGATTTGGGCCTGCCCCGCCCTGACGTAAACCTGGAGGTCGGGTCGGGCAGTCACGCTCAACAAACCTCCGAGATCATGCGCCGTTTCGAGCCAGTTCTGCTCGAATATCGTCCCAACGCCGTTCTGGTAGTCGGCGACGTCAACTCCACTATCGCCTGCGCCTTGGTCTCGGCCAAACTGGGCATCAAGGTGGTGCATGTCGAAGCGGGCCTGCGCTCCTACGACCGCTTGATGCCGGAGGAGGTCAACCGCGTGCTGACCGATCAGTTGTCGGACGTGCTGTTCACCACTGAACGCGCAGCGCTGGATAACTTGGTGCGCGAGGGCATCGACCCCACCCGCGTGGTGTTTGTCGGCAATGTGATGATTGACACCCTGCTGGCCAACGTGGCTCGTGCCGTGCCCGCCGTCGAGACCGTGGGGCTGGATGGCGGCTACACCCTGGTTACCCTGCACCGCCCTTCCAACGTGGACGAGCCGGTGGTGCTGGCCCGGCTATTGGGCTGCCTGACAGAAATGGCCCAATCAACCCCGGTGGTGTTTCCGTGCCATCCGCGCACGCTCGCCCGCATCCAAGCAGCCGGCCTGGACACCGCTGGCATCCGCCTGCTGCCGCCGCAGGGCTATCTCGAAATGCTGGGCCTGATGCGTTCGGCCAAGGTGGTGGTCACCGATTCCGGCGGGTTGCAGGAAGAGACCACCGCGCTGGGCGTGCCGTGCCTGACCGTGCGCGAGAATACCGAACGCCCGGTCACCATCGCGGAGGGCACTAACACCCTTGTCGGCACCGACGCCGGCGCCATCATGGCGGCTTTCAAAGATGTGGTGGCTACCGGAGGCAAGGCCGGCCGCCAGCCCGAATTTTGGGATGGCAAGGCGGGCCAGCGCATCGCCCAAACGCTGGCCCATCGACTGTAAGCCCTAGGGTTGGCTTCACTTCACCGGCCCATTATATGCCTTGTCCGCGCCCCCAGGCTTCCAGGACCAGCAATGACCACACCTTGAGGGAGTGGTCGCGACGACCGCCCTCGTGCTCGGCCAGTAACTCGGCCACCGGCTGCCATTCAAGACCTAGCGCCGCCATGCGGGCGCGGGTGAGCCGCTCACTCAGCAAGCCTTTGAGGTCGTTTTTCAGCCACACACCCATGGGCGGATTGAAGCCCAGTTTGGGGCGATCAACGATTTCCCCCGGAAGCAGTCGGCGCGCCACCGCCTTGAGGATACTCTTTTTGCCGTGGGCAAAGCGGGTAGCGGAAGCCACGCGGCCCACCGCCTCCACCAGCCTGTGATCAAGGAAGGGCTCGCGCAGCTCAAGAGCCACCGCCATGCTCATGGCATCGCCGTAGGCCAGGAGGTTCCCCGGTAAAAACGACAGCAAGTCGGTCTGCTGCATGGCGTCAAGTGGCGCCTGCGACGGCGCGCGGGCGTAGAGCTCTGCGATGGGCCGCGTCGGAACTTGATCGAGGCCCAGCAAGCGGCCCCGCTCGTCTGGATCGAAGTACTCAACCCAGGCAGCGTACATCTCAGCATCGGACAGCCCGGCAGAGGTAAGGAATTCACGGGCCCGGCGCAACGAATGCCGCCCCGAGCTGCTTTCCGGAATGGCGCGGGCGGCGAAAGCGGCGAGTGAGCGCAAGGGCGCCGGTACCAGCGCACGGTAACGACCGGCCAACAGGCCACCCTGGTAGCGAGGGTAGCCGGCAAACACCTCGTCACCGCCATCCCCCACCAATGCCACCTTGAGATGCTGGCGGGCCTTGGTGGAGAGATCATGGATCAACAGCGCGGTGGGATTGCCGAACGGCTCGCCGAACAGCCGTACCATGTCGTCTAGGAATCCGGCTACCTGCGGCCGCGCCGGCAGCTCGGCGTGCACACTGCCCACGTGGGCCGCCACGGCCGCCGCCGCATCGCGCTCGTCATAGGCGGCTTCCTCAAAGGTCATCGTGAAGGTGCGGGGCGGCGGCGCGCCCGCCTCCCGCGCCGCGCGCGCCATCAGCGCGGCAATGACCGAGGAATCAATGCCCCCCGAAAGGAAGCAGCCCACTTCCACATCGGCTTCCATGCGCAGACGCACCGCCGAATCCAGGATGGGCAGTACTTCCTCGGCCGCCTCATCAACCGAAAGCGCCCGCTCTCCGGTGAAAGCGGGGCGCCACCATTCGCCGATCTCTACCCGGCCGTCGCACCATTCCAGCCAATG
>JAEZFE010000281.1 GCA_023437865.1 Pseudomonadota bacterium
CACCCCATGCGGTGCCGCGCGGTACTTGTCGCCGACCCCCTTCACCGTCAGCGAGGCGGCGAACATGCGGGGGTCGCAGGAATTGTCGGCGAACATGTCCCAGTGGCAGGGGATGGCGAAGCGCGGATTGACCCGGCGGGTCAGTTCGGCGGCTTCCCAATGGGACAGATTGGCATAGCCGCCGTTGATGGGCAGGGCGATGGCGTCGGGGGCATGGCGGGCGCCCTCCTCGGCCAGCAGGTCACACATGGCGGTGTCGCCGGTGATCCACAGCTTGGGGCCGTCATCCACCTGGACCAGAAAGCCCATATGGGTCAAATCGCTGGTATCGGTGGGCAAAGCGAAGGTGCCGGTGAGCCGCAGGTCGCCCAACTCGACCACGTCGCCCGGCCAAGTCAGCCGGCGGTCGGCCTCGGCCACGCCGGCGGCGGCGAACACCGCCTGGGTCTGGGCCGGCCCCAGGAACGCCTTGACCCGGCCCGAGGCGCAGATCGGGCACAGGCTTTCGGGATCGGCGTGATCCTTGTGCGAATGGGTGCAGGCCAGCAGATCGGCCTCCAGCGATTCAGGCGCCAGCGGCAGCGGCACCCGGCGGCGCAGATCGAGTCCCCGGCGCGATGGGTTGCACGAATCGCTGAGATAGGGGTCGACCACCAGCACCCGGCCTTCGGGGCTTTTGATCACCCAGCCGTTCTGGCCCAGGAACCATACGGCCATGGCCTTGCGCTCCACGCGGGTCGCCTTGATTTCGGCCATCAATTCCATGCTCGGCTTCTCCGTCACGCCAGGGTCCCGGCCTATTGGTAAGGGGCCGGAAGGCAGCCGCCAAGCCTGCCCGCCATTCGATGGGAACACTACTCCTAATTCGCGCTAACGCCGGCCCCGGTCCGAGGCCATATGCCTGCTCGACCGGCCCGGAGGCTCGCCATGCTGCGCCTAGTCCTTGCGGCACTGTTCGTCCTGTTTCCTTATCTGGGCCAAGCTCAGGGGCTGGGCCTGCTGGTCAGCCCCCTGGACCTTGGGCTGGAGGCCCCGCCCCAGCCCGCCGGCAGCTTGGCGCTGCGCGGTGGGAGCAACGCGCTCAACCTGAGCGTCGAACGCAGCATTGACGGCGTGCCCTACGAGCCGGAGGCCGAGTTGAAATCCACCGGCGCCCTGGTGGATTGGTATCCCGGCCTGGGCGGCTTCCGCCTGTCGGGCGGTCTGCGGATCAACGGCAACAGCCTCGACGTGACGGCCCAGCCCACCCAGGCCTCCAGCATGGCCGGCGCCTCCTCCGGCCCCAGCCAAAGCGGGCGGCTGTCGGGTTCGGCCGATTTCAACCGCTTCGCCCCGTATCTGGGCGTCGGCTGGCAGGGCTCGGCCATGGGCGGGCGCATGTTGGTGGGGCTGGATTTCGGCGCGCTGTACCAGGGCAAGCCCGATGTGCGCCTGACCTCGACCGATATCAGCCCCGCCCCCGGCCTGGCCGACGATCTGGCCCGCGAGGCCCGCGCCATCGAGGACGAGCTGGGCGGCTTCCGCTTCCTGCCGGTCATCAGCTTGACCTTTACCTACCGGTTCTGAGCCGCTACACCCGGTTCATGAGCAAGCAGGCGATGATCATCGGCGGAGGCCCGGCCGGGTTGATGGCGGCGGAGCAACTGGCCCAGGCCGGCATAGCGGTGGACGTCTACGAGTCCATGGCGAGCCCTGGCCGCAAATTCCTGCGCGCCGGCATCGGCGGCCTCAACCTCACCCATTCCGAGCCGTTGGAGCAATTCATCGCCCGCTATGGCGCGCGGGCGCCCTTGTTCGCCCGCTGGCTGGCGGAATTCGGCCCGAACCAGCAGCGCGATTGGGCCGCCGGGCTAGGCATCGAGACGTTCGTCGGCAGTTCGGGCCGGGTGTTCCCCAAGGACTTCAAGGCCGCGCCCATGCTGCGCGCCTGGCTCAAGCGCCTGGGCGCCCAAGGCGCGCGCCTGCACCTGCGCCACCGATGGCTGGGCTGGGACGGCAGGGAGTGCGTCTTCGCCACGCCCGACGGCGAACTCCGCCGCAGCGCCGACGTCGTCATCCTGGCGCTGGGCGGCGCGTCGTGGCCGCAATTGGGATCGGACGGCGCCTGGGTGGACCGGCTCGGGACGGAGACTGCCCCGCTGAAGCCGGCCAATTGCGGCTTCGACATCGCCTGGAGCGAGCATTTCCGCCAGCGTTTCGCCGGCTCACCGGTCAAGTCGATCGGGCTGAGCTTCGGCGGCCGCAGGCTGAAGGGCGAGTTTGTGGTCACCGACACCGGCATCGAGGGCGGCGCCATCTACGCGCTGTCCGCCGCCCTGCGCGATGCCGAGACCCCGGTGCTGCACCTCGACCTCAAGCCCGACTGGACCGCCGACAAGCTGACCGCCGCGCTGGCCAAACCGCGCGGCAGCCGCACGCTCGCCAACCACCTGGAGCGCTGCGCCGGCATCAAGGGCGTGGCCGCCGGCCTGCTGCGCGAACTGGCCCATCCCCTGCCCGAGGCTCCGCAAGCGCTGGCGGCCGTGATCAAGGACCTGCCCCTGCCGGTCGGCGCGCCCCGCCCGCTGGCCGAAGCCATCAGCACCGCTGGCGGGGTGAAGTTCGAAGCCCTGACCGATGGCCTGATGCTGAAGGACCGCCCTGGCGTATTCCTGGCCGGCGAGATGCTGGACTGGGAGGCGCCGACCGGCGGCTATCTGCTCACCGGCTGCTTCGCCACCGGCAGGCAGGCCGGGCTGGCCGCGGCGGAATGGCTAAAGGCATAGCCCTCTCAGCCCAAAGGCAAATTGAGACACCCTGCCTTCGATGCGACCCTCTGCGCAAAATAGGGGGAGAGAACCGCATGCTCACCGAACTGATGCTGGCCCGCGCCCAGATGGGCAACCGGCTCGACCTGCAGCACGCCGGCATATTCCAATGCTGGCTGTCGGCCTTCCGGCGCCGCTGGTGGTGGTAGTAGGCTAGAGGCTAGTACACGCCCTTCGAATTCAGAAAGGTCGTGTAGCGCCGGTCTTCGGTGCAGATGTGGTTGACCAGCCATTCCTTCAGGAAAGTCATCACGCTGGCGCTGTCGGCGCCGCCCTTTTCCAGAATTTGACCGCGAGTTTCCGCCAATTGGTCCATCAGGCGGGCATGGCGGGTGCGGTGGCTTTCGGCCTCCGGATAGGAATAGCGCACCATCAGCGCCTCTTCCTCGCCAAAATGGTAACGGGCGTACTCGGCGATGGCGTCCATCAACGAGATGACCTCATCCAGGCCGCGCCCGGCATCCACCGCGTCGAGAATGGCGTTTGCCTGTTCGAACAGGCGGCGGTGCTGGGTGTCGAGCCGCAGCACGTCGACGCGGTACTCCTCGTGCCATTGCAGCATGACCCGGCCCATATGCTCGCCCTCGAAGATCGAGGTCATGCGCTTGCCCGAGGTCTCGAACAGCTTCCACCGCACCGAGGGGATGCCGGCCAGCAGGCCCGCCGGGATCAGGAACACGTCGGTGGGCTCCACCGGCTTGAGGCGGAACATGCTGGGCGTCCAGAAGATCGCCAGTTCCTCGCCGAAGAACTCGCCGGTGCTCAACATCTCGACGATATGTTCGCCCAGGATGCGCGCCACGGTGCCGCGGATGACCAAGGCCACGGCGGCGGGGCCGATGTCGATAGTCTCGCCCACCTCGAAATGCTTGAGCGTCATCTCCTTGGCGATGCGGTTCAGCGTGCGGGTAGAGACGACCTCGCCGAACAGCCAGGTGCGCTGCAGGAAATCGCGGTTCTCGAAGATGCGGGTGATTTCGGCTGACAGGTTGTTGCGGCGCACGAACTCGCCATAGAGCGAGCATGGGATTTCCAGCGCCTTGACGAAGCCGATGGCCCGGTAGGTCTCGGCCACCGGCGAACCGAACAGCGCACTCAGCTCGCCGATCATGGCACCCGCCGACAGCACGCTGCGCGCGCCGCCGCTCATGTGCAGCGATTCCACCGACCCCGACAGCAGCAGGTAGATGGCGGAGGCCGGCTGCTTCTCCTTGACCAGGATGGTGCCGGGATTGAACGTCCTCACCGGATTATTGAGCAGCACGCGCACTTGGTGGTGGGCGATGCCGGGGAAATAACCCAGCAGCAGCTCGTAGGCCGAGCGCCAGATGAAATCGTGATTTGACGGGATCAGTACATCGGTGGTGCCGAACGAGGCGGTGGATCCGATGGCCTTTTGCGCGACGGTGTGGCGCACCGAGGTGTGCGCCAGGATCACCTTTCCCGAGGTGTCGTCGCGGAAATCATAGGCATCGCCATGGATCATGCCGCCGCCCACGTCCACCTTCTTCACATCCACCGGAGTGGCGTAATCCTGGACGATGCGTTGATAGAGGGGACGGGCGATGCCGGGCTTGGACGGATCCTCCTCGATGAAGCCCTTCAGCACCTGCAAGCGGCAGATATCGGCCATGTGCGCGTAGGTGCGGAAGCCGCCCTCCCACAGGGCGCGGAATAGGAAGATGGTGGTCTCGACCGGATGGGGCGAGAACAGCGGCTTGACCTCCAGCCCGTCGATATCATTCCACGCATCCTCGACCAGATCGTGACACTCGAAATAATCGGCGAAGGCCGAGGGTTCGATGGACAGGAGCGCCGCCATCTTGCGCGCCACCGAGGCGCGCACGAGGGGGCTGGCGTAATACTTGATGCGGTGATCGGCGCGGATCAGCGTGGTCAGGCCGGCGAAATGGTCGTCATGCGAGTGGGTGTGGAACACCCCCTCGATCTCGTTGACGCCGATGCCCAGCGCGTCGAGGGTGTGCAGGATGTTAGGGCCGGCATCGATCAGGTAGACGCGGCCCTGGAACATCAGCACCGAGCCCATGGACGGGCGGTTGATGTCCCAGCCATCACCCTCGCCTGAATGGACCACGGCGAAATATTCGCGGGGCATGTTGTAGAAGCCCAGCGGGTACGGGCACTCATAGGTCTCGAATGGCGGCAGGTTCAGATCGACGGTAACAATGTCGTCGCCATAGCGGAATTCGAACAAATTCAACCGCAGGCGGCGGATGAACACGCCGCCCCGGATTTCCACCGGCTCGGACTCGATCGCCAGGGTGTCGATGATCTCGGACGGATGACAGATGCGGCCGAAGGCGAATTTCAGCTTCAGCCGCATGCGCTCCGCCGCCACCTCCGGCGAAGCGCCCGCATCGACCAGTTCTTCCTCACTGATCAGGCCGTAATTGCCGCGGTGGATGTATTGAAGCTGGGCGCGCACCTGCTCGGGCGAACCAACAATCAAGGGCTTCACACCGGTGTTGCCGGGATGGCCGGGAATGATCATGCCCTGGCGATAGAACATCTGCAGGACCGGAAACTCGCCCAGATTGGCGAAGGTGCCGTTCTGCACCATGACGTCAGACAGCAGGATGACGTTGGGGCCGGTCTCGAAGGAAACGCCGTCCGCTTCGGTGGGCGCAATCAGTCCCCGCTTCATGAGATGCTTGACCGCGTCGGCGGGACATCCGCACAGGACACGAACATCGGCAGCGGGGATCTCGACCCACCACACGCCGGTAGTCACCTCGATCTTGCGAATCGCCTGCATCTGTTACCCGAACCCAACACAATTTTTCCATGCTAGGGCTTCAAACTGTTTGCATCAAGTTGCAGGCCTTGGCGTGGGGGAAAAATATGACGTTTTTTCTCCTATCGGGCGCGTCGCCCAAGAGCATCCCCCACCCAACCGTGGCGCAACAGAGCCATGCGGGCAGCGCATGCACCCCTGTGCGCAAGAGGATGTTGCGCACACCCTTGGAAACGGAGTAACTCCACTCGCCCCACCCGTTCGAGTGAGATCAATTCATGAGCGACGACCGATATCCAGCTACCACCGAAACGGTTAGCAAGGTCGACACGGCGCTTCGCATCGCAGTTCTCGGCGTATTGTACGCGGCGGCGGTGTTTGTGGTGGTCGCATTCTCGCCGTCCATGGGCTTCATCACCTCCCACCCGACCGGGGAGGTGGGCCGGGTGGCCGCAGCGCCCGAGCCAGGACAACGCTAACCTGCCTGAAAGCGTCTTCAACCGCCTCCTCGGAGGCGGTTTTTTTGTGCCCTGCGTCACAAGCATGCGACTGCGAACAACTCGCACTTGATTCGGCTCGAATTCTGTTGGTTACTCACTCTCATTGGCAAATTGGAGACCTGCCCATGAGCTCGCGCCGTCCCGCCCTTCTGCTGAGCGCTGCGGTGCTCGCTTCGCTGCTGCTGACCAATCAGCCGGCGTCAGCCGCCGAAGGGCATTGGGCCACCCAGGCCGGCGCGGTCGCCAAGGCGGTCACCGAGGCCGAGGCCCATTTCGCCAAGGGCGACCTGGACGGCGCCAAGCGCCTGCTGACCGAGGCCTATTTCCAGCATTTCGAGGATACCAAGCTCGAAGCGGCCATCCGCCGCCATATCAGCGCCAAGCGCGCGGTCGAGATCGAAAAGTTCTTCCCCACCATCCGCAAGGCCATGGCCGCCGGCGATGCCGCCCAGGTCAAGGCGGTGGCCCAGCAACTGCGTGAGGCGGTGGCCGCCGACGCCAAGAGCCTGGATGCCGACAAGGTCGCCCCCGGCGTGTTCGAGGTGAACCAGTGATGCGCGCTGTCCTTAAGCTCTTCGCCTTCATCCTGCTGCTAATCCCGGGTCTGGCCCATGCTGAAGGCCCCGTCGACCACCGCGCCGTCGCCGCCCGGATCGTCGCCCAAGGCCACGCCTTGGTGGGGGCTTATGACCCTGCCAACGGCCAGGACACCTCCGACGCTTTCTCGGATCTCTATTTCAACGTGTTCGAGGAAACCGGGCTCGAGGCCGACATCGGCGCCGCCGATCCCGGCGTGAAGACCGAACTGGAATCCTATTTCGCCGCCGTCATCGGCTCTGCCGCCAAAGGCGCGCCCAAGGCCACGATCGAGCAACACTGGCGCAAGCTGGAAACCCGCCTGACCGAGGTGGCCGACCAACGCGCCGAGGCGGTCAAATCGGGTTGGGTCGGCGCCTTCCTGCAATCGCTGCTGATCCTGCTGCGCGAGGGCTTCGAAGCCATTCTGGTGATCGGCGCGCTGGTCGCCTATCTCAAGCGCCTGGGCGCCGACGACAAGCTGAAGGTGGTGTGGCAGGCGGTCGCCCTTGCCCTCGTGGCCAGCGCCGCCACCGCCTGGGCCATGAACTCGCTGATCGAGACCTCGGGCGCCGACCGCGAAGCCATGGAGGGCGCCACCATGCTGGTGGCCGCCCTGGTGCTGACCTATGTCAGCCATTGGCTGTTCGCGCGGCGCGAGGCGCAGCGCTGGCAGGGCTACATCAAGGAGCAGATCGAGAAGGCGCTGTCAGGCGGCCAGATGTTCTCGCTGGGCTTCGCCGCCTTCCTGGCGGTGTACCGCGAGGGCGCCGAGACCGTGCTGTTCTATCAGGCGCTGATGGGCAGCGCGCCGGGTCATTCCGCCGCCATCGGCGCCGGCTTCGTGGTCGCCGCCTTCGGCCTGGTGGCGATTTATTGGGCCATCCGCAGGGCATCCATGAAGATCCCGCTGGCGCCGTTCTTCACCGGCACCGCCATCTTGCTCTATGCGCTGGCGGTGGTGTTCGCCGGACAGGGCATGCTGGAGCTGCAGGAAGCGCGCTGGGTCTCGGTGACGCCACTGGCCGGCTTTCCCAACCTGCCCTCCATTGGCCTGTTCCCCACCCTTGAATCGGTCGCCGCCCAGGCCCTGCTGCTGGCGACGCTGATCCCGGTGATCGGAATGTGGGCGCTCAAGCGGGCGAAGGCGGCGCCATGATGCAGCGCCAGATTCCGGCCTGCGAACAAAACCGTCCCTCCAGCCGCATCGCCGGCCCGATCGAAGCGTTCTTCGTCCGCAACATCCGCTGGCTGCCCTGGGTGCATGCCGTGATGTTCGTGGTGTTCGTCGGCCTGATCCTGGCGCCGGCGCTGCTGTCCGACCCGGCGGAAACCGCCGGTCCGTTCGACCACCTGGCGGTCTTCGCCAATCTGGCCCTGTGGGGCCTCTGGTTCCCGCTGCTGCTGCTGTCGGTGCTGGCCACCGGGCGGTCATGGTGCGGCATCCTGTGCCCCATGGGCGCGGCATCGGAATATGCCTCGAAGCACGGCCTGCGCCTTGCCCCGCCGCGCTGGCTGACCTGGCCGGGCACCCCGGTGCTGTCGTTCATCGTTGTCACCATCCTGGGCCAGACCACCGGCGTGCGCACCCACCCCGAAGCGGCGGCCGAGATCTTCGGCGGCACCATGGCGGCAGCCATCATCCTGGGTTGGCTGTTCGCGCCGGGCAAGCGCCCGTGGTGCCGCCATGCCTGCCCCATCGGCCTGCTGCTGGGCGTATTCAACCGCCTGTCGGTGGTCGAGTTCGCCCCAAAGCGCCCCGAACCGGGCGGCGACCGGTGGAACGACAAGGGCGCCTGCCCAACCATGATCGACCTTCGGCGCAAGACCGAGACCCGGCACTGCATCGAATGCTTCCGCTGCGTCAGCCCGCCCGCCCCGGGCGGCCTGTTCCTACGCCTGCGCCGCCCCGGCGAGGAGATCGAACAGATCGGCGCGCGCAATCCCAACCTGTCGGAAATCCTGTTCCTGTTCCTGGGCGGCGGCGTGGCGTTGGGCGGCTTCCTGTGGGGCGTGCTGCCGCTGTTCAACAGCGTGCGCGATGGCCTGGGCGAATGGGCCATCGACCACGACGTCACGTGGTTGCTTGAGAGCGGCCCGAGCTGGCTGATGAGTGTCCATCCGGCCCGCCGCGAGGTGTTCCTGTGGCTGGACTTCGTCATGATCTCCGGCTTCATGGCCGCCACCATGCTGGCCTTCACCGTCGGCCTGTCGGCCTTGACCGCGCTGTCCGCCTGGGCTGCCGGCCAAGCGGGGGCACGCGGCACGCTGAAGAGCCGCTTCCTGGAACTGGGCTACCAGTTCACCCCGATCGCCATGGTGTCGCTGCTGCTGGGCCTGGGCGGCGGCCTGTTCACCGCCCTCAAGAGCGTGGGCCTGCCGCCGGAAGCGGTGTCGGCCATCAAGATCGCCCTGTTCTCGGGCGGCATCGTCTGGAGCCTGTGGCTCGCCTTCCGCATCCTGGCCACCGAAGGGGTGAAGGGTGCGAAGGCCATTCCCGCCCTGGTGCCGGGACTGGTGGGCACGGTGGCGGTGGCGCTGGCTTGGTGGCCGGCGCTGTTCTAAACGTTAAAAGACGAGGGCGGAGGGCTGTAGGCCCCTCCGCCCTTTCGCCTTAATCGCTGACCAATCCCGCCAGCCCCATGAACGCCGGCTGGGGATGCATCACCAGCCAGACCGGAACCGGGGCCAGGTAATCTTGGAAGCGGCCCTTGGCTTCGAACCGGCGGCGGAACGCGGATTGGGCCAGAGCCTGATGCATGCGCGGCAGGATGCCACCAGCGATGAAAACGCCGCCGCGCGCACCCACCGACAAAACAAGGTTGCCCGCCACGGTGCCCAACATGGCGAAGAACATTTCCAGCGCCTCGCGGCACACCAGGCACGACCCGTCCAGGGCGCGCTGGCTGATGGCATCGGGGGTGGTATAGGCGGGGTGCTGCCCGCGGATGGCGGCCACCGCCTCGTACAGGTTGACCAGACCCGGCCCGGACAGCATGCGCTCCACCGAAACGTGGTCGAAACGCTTGCGCAGGAAGGCGATCACCTGATCTTCAAAATCCGAAGTGGAAGGCATCGTCGCGTGCCCGCCTTCGGCTGCCAGCGCGCTCCAGCCGCCGGCCCGGTCAGGCACCAGCGCCGAGACGCCCAGGCCAGTCCCTGGCCCGAGCACCGCGATGGGGGCGCCCGCCACCGGCTCGCCGCCGCCCAGCTTGATGATGTCGTCGGCTCCGAGATGGCGCACCGACAGGGCCACTGCGGTAAAGTCGTTGACCACGTCGAAGCGTTCGAGCCCCAGTTCCTTGCGCACCGCCTCGATCGAGAAGTGCCACGCCGAATTGGTGAGGTCGACCAAGTCGCCGGTAATCGGCGATGCCACCGCGAAGGCGGCGCGCGCCGGCTTCACCCCGCCTTGGCTGACGAGGTAGGCCTGCGCCGCCTGGGCCGGCCCCGGGAAATCGGCGCAGCGCATGGCGGTGGGCTGGCCCGGCACACCATCGGTAACCAGCGCGAAGCGAACGTTGGTGCCGCCGATATCGGCGATCAGGGATTGGGTCATGGAATGCCCTCGGATCTTTTCGTTGCGCGGCGCTTGAGCGCCCAAAATCATTCAGCCAGCGGTCAGGGCCTTGTACAGGTCCACATAGCGGCGGGCCGACAGGTCCCAGCCGAAATCGGCGTACACGCCGGCGGTCTGAATCTTGGCCCACTGCTCCTTCTGTCGATACAGGCCGACCGCGCGTTCGACCGTCCATTGGAAGGCACCGGCATTGGCGTGCTCGAAGGTGAAGCCATTGGCGGTGCCGGTCATCAACCCGTCATAGGTGGTGTCGATGATGGTATCGGCCAGCCCACCGGTGGCGTGGACCAGCGGCACGGTGCCATAGCGCAGCGCATAGAACTGGGTCAGGCCGCAGGGTTCGAAGCGCGACGGCATGACCAGCATGTCGCCGCCCGCCATCAGCTTGTGGGCCAGGGCCTCGGAATAGCCGATATTGACCGCCACCTGGGCTGGGTTGACCGCCGCCACGGCGCGGAAACCGTCCTCCAGCCCGCGGTCGCCGGTGCCGATTACGGCAAGCTGGCAACCCTGATGCAGGATGGCCGGCATGGTGGCCAGCACCAGATCCATGCCCTTGAGGTCGTTGAGGCGGCTGACGATGACCAGCAGCGGCGCCTCCGGGTCCTGGGCGAGGCCCAGCTCCGCCTGCAACGCCTTCTTGTTGGCGGCCTTGCCGGCGGCAAAATCGGCGGCTTTGTACTGGTGGGCGATATAGGGATCGATGGCCGGATCCCACACGCCGTAATCGGCGCCGTTCAGGATGCCCGCCAGGTCGGCGGCACGCTCCGCCAGCACGCCTTCCAGGCCGCAGCCATGGGGGGCCGACTGGATCTCCTTGGCATAGCGCGGGCTGACGGTGGTGATCTTGTCGGAATAGACCAAGCCCGCCTTCAGGAAGGACAGGGTGTCGTAATATTCGAAGCCGTCGATGGTGTACATGGACCACGGCAGGCCCAGGCGCGGCACGGCGTCGGGCGGGAACTGACCCTGATAGGCGATGTTATGGATGGTGAACACGGTGGCCGGGCGGCCCACCACGTTCCACGCATCGAGGAACGCCGGGGCCAGGCCGCTTTGCCAATCATGGCAATGCAGCACCTCGGGGCGCCACTTGACGGGACTGCCCTCGGTGCACAGATGTGCCGCCGCCCACGACAGCAGGCCGAACCGCAAATGATTGTCCGCGTAGTCCGCACCGCCGGCATCCTGATACGGCCCGCCCGTGCGGTCGTAGAGCGCCGGGCAGTCGATCAACCAGACCGGCACACCCGAACCCGGCAGCTTGGCGCTGACCAGCTTGGCCTCGGCGCCGATGTCCAGCGGGTCGCCCAGGGAACCAACCACACGCTTGCCCTCGGCCTTGGCCAGGGCGTCGGGATAGCCGGGCAACAGCACGCGCACGTCTTGGCCGCATGCGTTCAGCGCCGCCGGAAGCGCGCCGGACACGTCGGCCAAGCCGCCCGTCTTGACCAGCGGAAAAACTTCGGAAGAAGCGAACAGCACGCGCATGGCTCACCCGTCGGACGTCTTGTAATTCCAGTCAAGCCTAGCCCAAGGCGGCACGGGACGAAAGCCGCTTCCCCGCTTCGGTTACATAGCGGTGAATGCGACAGAACCATGGTAGAGCGGCAGTTGTGCCCCTGGGAAAGATATGGCACCGTCCCCCTCGGACCTCGAATGACTTGGAGAGTGAGCTGATGACGCAGCCAGAGGATCGCGTGAGCTATGAGCTCGAGGTCAACCTGCGACTGCGCCGCACCTTGGCCTTGGTTCTGGCAGGCGGGCGCGGATCGCGGCTCAAGGCGCTCACCGACTGGCATGCCAAGCCGGGCGTGCCGTTCGCCGGCAAGTTCCGCATCATCGATTTCACCCTGTCGAATTGCATCAATTCGGGAATCCGACGCATCGGCGTGCTGACCCAGTACAAGGCCCACTCGCTGCTGCAGCACATCCAGCGCGGCTGGGGCTTCCTGCGCGGCGAATTCAACGAGTTCATCGAGCTGCTGCCCGCCCAGCAACGCACCGATGGCGAGAATTGGTACAAAGGCACAGCCGACGCGGTGTACCAGAACCTCGACATCATCCGCCAACACGGTCCCGAATACGTGCTGATCCTGGCCGGCGACCACATCTACAAGATGGATTACGGCAAGATGCTGGCCCATCACATGGCGACCAACGCCGATGTGACGGTGGCCTGCCTGGAGGTGCCGCTGGAGGACGCCAAGGGCTTCGGCGTCATGGCGGTGGACGACCAGGACAACATCATCCGCTTCGACGAGAAGCCGGCCAATCCCCAGCATGCCCCTGGCAAGCCCGATGTGGCGCTGGCCAGCATGGGCATCTACATCTTCAACGCCCAGTTCCTGTACGAGCGGCTGAACCTGGAAGCCAGCCGCCCCGGCACCGAGCACGATTTCGGCAAGGATATCATCCCGCAATTGGTGGGCACCCATAAGCTGATCGCCCACCGCTTCCAGGACTCTTGTGTCATGCACGAGGGCGCCAAGGGCCATTACTGGCGCGACGTCGGCACCATCGACGCCTATTGGGAGGCCAATCTCGACCTCACCACGGTGACACCGGCCCTAAACCTTTATGATACGAACTGGCCCATCTGGACCTATCAGGCCCAATTGCCGCCGGCCAAGTTCGTATTCGATTCCGATACCCGCCGTGGCTTTGCTGCGGATTCACTGGTCTCGGGCGGCTGCATCATCTCGGGCGCCACCGTGCGGCGCTCACTGCTGTTCTCGAACGTGCGCGTGAATTCATATTGCCTGGTCGAGGATTCGGTCATCCTGCCCGATTGCGACATCGGCCGGCACGCCCGGCTGCAGAAGTGCATCGTGGATCAGGGCTGCATCATCCCCCCCGGCCTGGTGGTCGGCGAGGACCCGGAGCTGGACGCCAAGCGCTTCGACCGCACCGAGAAGGGGGTCACCCTGATCACCGCGGACATGCTGAAAAAGCTGGAGAGCTGACACGCTCGACGCGCTTAAAGCCCTCAAGCGCGAGACCCTGGCGGTGGCCATCGCCGCCGGGGATCCACGCACGCCGCTGGCGGCCAAGCTGCTGGCCGGCGTCGTGGTGGCATACGCCCTGTCGCCCATCGACCTGATCCCCGATTTCATTCCCATCCTCGGGCACCTGGACGACCTGATCCTGGTGCCGCTGGGAATCTGGGCGGTGCTGAAGCTGATACCGCCGGAGGTTATGGCGGAAGCGCGGGACAAGGCGGCCCGGCAGGGCAAGCCCGCCAAACGCTGGGCTGGCCTCGCCATCGTGGCGCTGGTTTGGCTGGCCGCAGCGGCGTTGACGGTCAGGCTGCTGACCCGCTGATCCGATGGTCGCGCCAATAAGCAAGCAACGCCTCGGGGGGAAGCGGCGGCGCAAAGTGATAGCCTTGGCCCAGATTACACCCGAGAGCGGCCAGGATGTCGGCGCAGGCCGCATTTTCCACCCCTTCGGCCACGGTCACCAACCCCATGCGCCGGCACATCTGCACGGTGGATTCGACCAGCACCCGATCCTCGCGGCTGGTTGCGAGATTGCGCACGAACATCTGGTCGATCTTCACGTACCGGGCGGGAATGCGCTTCAGATAGGACAGCGACGACATCCCCGTTCCGTAATCATCGATCGACAAGGTAAAACCGGCGGAGCGCAGGCGGCCCAAATGGTGCTCCAGCTCCGATTGGTTCAGGAAGGCTGCGCTTTCGGTGATTTCCACGTCAATCAGCGCGGGGTCCACCTCGTAGACATCGATCATCCGCACGATGGTGTCGATCAAATCGGGCATGGCGAGGTCACGCGCCGACATATTGATGGAGACGACAAACCGGTGCCCTTGGGCCGACCATTGGGCCACCTGCGCCACCGCCTCCCTGAAGATGCACTGGGTCAACTGCCCGATCAGCGGCGAATATTCGACGATAGGCACGAACCGCCCGGGCGGCAGCTCGCCGCGTGTGGGGTGGCGCCAGCGCACCAGCGCCTCGCACCCTGCCATCACGCCGTCCGTCAAGCGCACCTTGGGCTGGTAGTAGAGGATCATCTGACCGCTATCGAGCGCCGTCCGCACGTCCCCCAAGAGCAGCAGGCGCTGGCGCAGCACCTCGTCGCTCTCGCGGGCAAAGGTGCTCCAGAGCCGTCCGCCCTCGGCCGCATCATCGCTGGCCAGCGCGGCGCGGCGCAGCGGCAAATCGGGCGGATTGTCCGCCGGATCGGCCCTGGCGATACCGATTA
The DNA here is from genome assembly GCA_023437865.1 of Pseudomonadota bacterium. Lineage (GTDB taxonomy): Bacteria > Pseudomonadota > Alphaproteobacteria > Rhodospirillales > Magnetospirillaceae > Magnetospirillum. The sequence continues at coordinate 14,449 of JAEZFE010000281.1, forward strand.
CGGCATCCAATGTCAGCGGAATGCTGTCCACCTCTACGGGTTTTGACAAGCAGTCCGACAGCCGGTCCGCCAAGCCCTCGCTGCTTTCCGCGCTACGGTCGAGCACCGCCAGCAAGCCGCCATCGACCCGGAACAGCACATCCTCGGGCCTGATTGCCTTCGCCAAGCGCTCGGTGGCATTGCGGAGCACGGTCTCGGCGGTCTGCACGCCGAACACCAACGCAATCGGCCGAAGCGCGCGCAAATTCACCGCCAGCACCGTGGTACCGCCGCCGCCTTTGCCACTTTTCGCCAATTCCCGGATGAGGGATTGGCGGTTGGGCAGGCCGGTGAACTCGTCGATATAGCCGTGCAGAACCGTGGTGACGGTCGACGCCCTGAGCGCGGACACCACCACGCCCACCACGCTGCCCGCCAGGGTGAAGATACCGGCTCGGAATACCCAGCCATAGGTTTCCTGCGGCACACGGGCGGCGACGTCGAGAGGCATCCAGGGACCGATCAGAACCCCCGCCGTCAGGCCGGCGACGAACCCGCCCCACGGGCCGAAAAACAGCGCCACCAGGAAGATCGGCACATACAGCACGTGCAGATAGGGTTCCTTGGTGCCGCCGGTGACATAGACCAGGCCGCCCCCCAGCACCACCATGACCGCCGCACCCAGCGCCACCAGGGCGCGCTCCACCGCGCGGGGCCCCAGGAAAAGCCTTGCAAGGATGCGGTCGGAAACCGCCGTGTACAGAATGGCGTGCTGTTGGCGCGCGGAAAGCATGCCCCGCTCCGGTGGCTCTCATGCCCTTCCGCACATGGGAAGTCGTGGGCGAAGCTTCACCCCCTGGCTGCCTTGGATACCCCCAACAGCAGCAGCCCGCCGGCCAGAAAGAACACCAGGATCATGGTCATGCCCAGGCGCTGGCTATCGGTGGCGGCGGTCACCATCGCCACCGACCATGGTCCCAGGAAAGCCGTGGCTTTGCCCGACAGGGCATAAAGGCCGAACAGCTCGGTACGGGTGTCGGGCGGTGCCAGGCGGGCGAGATAGGTGCGGCTGGCGGCCTGGGCGGGGCCGACGAACAGGCCCAAGGCGCCGCCGAACAGCCAGACCAGGGTGCGGCTATCCACCGCCAGCACGCCGGCGCCCGCCACCAGCAGCCCGGCCAGCGCCATCAGAATGGTGTTGCGCGACCCCACCCAATCGTCCAGCCAGCCGAAGCCGGCGGCTCCGATGCCCGCCGTGACATTCAGCAGAATGCCGAACAGCATTACCTCTTGCAGGGTGAAGCCGTAGACGCCGGCCACGAACACCCCGCCCATGGCGAACAGGGTCGCCAAGCCGTCGGCATACAGCATATGGGCGAGCAGAAAGCGCCCGACCGGCCCCATGCGCGCCACCTGGGCCAGGGAGCGGCCCAGGGACGACAATGCCGCCCTGACCTGCCCGCCCACGGGGGCCGCCGAGCCGCCTTCGGGCGTCCACAGGAACAGCGGGGCGGAAAACACCAGCAGCCATATCGCCACCAGCGGCCCGGTGATGCGGATATGGGCGGCGCCCTCCGTGGGGATGCCGAACCAGGGCACATCGGGCAGAACCAGGGCGACCAGGGCCAAGGCCAGGGCGGCCAAGCCGCCCACATAGCCCAGCCCCCACGCCCAGCCCGAGATGCGCCCCAGCATGTGGTCTTCGGCGATGTCGGGCAGCATGGCGTTGTAGAACACGCCTGCCGTCTCGAACCCCCAATTGGCCAGGACGATCAACCCCACCGCCAGCGGCAGCGAGGCCAGTTCGGGCCGGACCCACCACAGGCCCGCCGATCCCGCCGCGCACAGCAACGTGAATGCCAGCAGCCACGGCTTGCGCCGCCCGGTGGCATCGGCGATGGCGCCAAAGATGGGGCTGGAAACGGCGATCAGCAGACCGGCCAGACCCATGGCCCAGCCCCATTCCGCCTGACCGCGCACCTGATCGCCGACCACCGCCTGGGCGAAATAGGCCGGGAAGACGAAGGTAACGATCAGCGTGGCGAAGGGCGAGTTGGCCCAATCGTAGAAAGCCCACGACAGCGCCGACCGCCGGCCGTGCAGGGGCCTATCCTCCCGGCTATGCACGGCCCTATTCCGGCAACCGCACCCAGTCGGGGACGGAGACCGACAGTTTGGTTCCGCCGGCCACCAGCTCGGCTGCAAGGTGTTCGAGGCGGATCAGCGCCACGCCTTGGGAACCGCTGGCCGAGCGCATTTCGCCGGCTTCCACCTCGCCCGCCATCACCGGCGTGCCGGGAGCGGGAGCGGCGCCGTCGAAGCTGACCGGCAGCAGGCGCTTTTTGACCAGGCCGCGATACTTGGTCCGCGCCGTGAGTTCCTGGCCCATGTAGCAGCCCTTGTTGAAATCGACGCCGCCAAGCTCGTCGAAGCCGTTCTCCAGCAGCAGCGCCTTGTCGATGGGCAGGTCGCGGCTGCCGTCCGGCACGCCGAGGGACAGACGCAGCCGGTCCCACGCCTCGGGCGCCTCGCTCAGGCCGGCAAGGGCTTCGGGGCTGCGCAGCAGGGCGCGGGCACCCAATACGGGCAGGCGCGGATCGACATAGGCCACACCCTCGCCCACCGGCTTGGCCGCCCCCGCCTCACCGGGCAGACCCAGGGCAGCGGCGTCCAGCACGGCATAGACCGACAAATCCACCGCCGGGGTGATGGTGACCTTGGCGCGCAGCTTATAGAGCGACAGCTTCTTGCGGAATTCGTCGGCGCGTCCGGCCTCGACGTCGATCAGGAAGGCGTCGCCCTGCTCGACGATGAACAGATCCCACAGGAACTTGCCCTGGGGCGTCAGGAACGCCGCCCACATGGCACGGTCAGGCCCGGCCTTGGCGATGTCGTTGGAGATCAGGCCTTGCAGGAAGGTGCGCCGATCCTCGCCGGCCACCGAGAGGACGGTGCGGCTGAGGCGGGAATAGCTCTTATCGGCCATTGGCAATGGACTCCGAGGGGCAGGCGGCGGACCCGGAAAAGGTGGGCCAAAGGGAGAGGCTTGGCAAGCCCTGCCGGGTTGGGGTTATTGCGTTTGCGAAAACCAGCCCCGCACACGGAAGGCGGCCTCGCCACTCACGGAGGATCTATTCCCGTGTCCGTGTCTTTCTGGCCGCTTCAGCGGCTTCCGTGTCTTCCGTGTTCTATGACGAGGCGGCGGCCACGGTATGGCGCTTGCCGCCGTGCACCCACAGCGTCGCCTTGGCATCCTGCCCCACCCGGCATATAACGGCCCAATGCATATCACTCTTGTCGATGATTCCATTCCCTTCGACGGTTTCACCGCCTCGGCCCGCGCCATGGGCGGGGCCGAGAAGGCGTTCGCGGCGCTGCCCGGCGCGCTGGCGCGGCGCGGCCACACCGTCTCGGTATTCAACCGCCGTCGCTGGTCCATGTTAATCGAGGGCAGCCAGTGGGTGACGTTCGAGGGCAAGAGCCCGATGACCACCGATGTGCTGGTGG
>JAEZFE010000282.1 GCA_023437865.1 Pseudomonadota bacterium
GCATCGCCGTGCTGGGACCGATGGCGGCAGGCGCGGTCCTCGCTGCAGCACCTCTGGGTTGGCGGCAGTACCGGCGCTGGCGCCGACGATAGGGCTCAGGCTTCCGCTGCCTGGCCCATCCGGATGAACTTCTCGCGGCGGTTGCGGCGCAGGTCGGCGCCCGCCACGCCGTCCAGCTCCGCCAGGTGCTGCTCGATCGCGTCGCCGACCCGGCCGATCGTGGTGGCGCGGCCGCGATGGGCGCCGCCCAGCGGCTCCTCGACCACGGCGTCGATCAGGCGCAGCTCCAGCAGGTCCTGGGCGGTGAGCTTCAGGGCCTGCGCGGCCTCGGATGCCTGGTCGGCCGCCCGCCACAGGATCGCGGCGCAGCCCTCCGGCGTGATCACCGAATAGATCGAGTGCTCCAGCATCAGCACCCGGTCGGCGGCGGCCAGCGCGATGGCCCCGCCCGAGCCGCCCTCGCCGATCACCACTGAAATCAGCGGGACGCGGATGTCGAGGCAGGTCTCGATCGAGCGGGCGATGGCCTCGGCCTGACCGCGGGCTTCAGCCTCGACGCCCGGGTAAGCGCCGGCGGTGTCCACCAGGGTCAGCACGGGCACGCGGAAATGGTCGGCCATTTCCATCAGGCGCTTGGCCTTGCGGTAGCCTTCGGGCTTGGCCATGCCGAAATTGTGCTTGAGGCGGGTTTCGGTGTCGCGGCCCTTCTCGTGGCCCAGCACCATCACCGAATGGCCACGGAAGCGGCCCAGGCCGCCGATGATGGCCTTGTCCTCGCCGAAGCAGCGGTCGCCCGCCAGCGGGGTGAAGTCGGTGATCAGCGCGCCGATATAGTCGAGCGCGTGCGGCCGCTCGGGGTGGCGCGCCACCTGCGTCTTCTGCCACGGGGTGAGCTTGGCGTAGGTCGAGCGCAAGAGCTTGTCGACCTTCACCTGGAGCCGGCTGACCTCTTCGGCGATGTTGACGTCGCCGTTATCCGCGAGGTGTCGGAGCTCCTCGATTTTGCCCTCGAGCTCAGCGATGGGCTTTTCGAATTCCAGGATATGCATGGGGTGGTTTCATACCACACCCGCCGCATGGAGCAAGAGAAAGCGCGTGCGGGGGTGCCATTGACACGCCTGTCATGCGCGGTGCGCGGCGGTCCGGCCTCAGGCGGCGGGCTCGCTTGCTTCCTCCAAAATCCATTGACGGAAGGCGGCGACCTTGGGGCTGTCCAGGTTCTTGGCCGGGCACACCAGGTGATAGGCGTTCGCCAGCTTCCGGGCCGGGAACAGCGCCACCAGCCGGCCCAAGGCCAACTCGTCGGCCACCAGGGTGCCCCAGGCCAAGGCAACCCCCAGCCCGGCCAGCGCCGCCTGCAGCACCAGATTGAAGTCGTCGAAGCGGCGCGGCTTGAAATCGGACGGAACGGCCACCCCCGCATTGTCGAGCCATGCCGCCCAGGTGGGGAAGGTGGTGTCCCAGTCCATGGCGTCGTTGTGCAGCAGGGTGACGCCTAACAGATCCTCGACGCCCCTCAGCCGCTCGGCCAGGCGGGGGGCGGCCACCGGCACCACCTCTTCGGCCTTCATGCGTTCTGAATGCAGGCCCGGATAGCGGCCTGAGCCATAGCGGATGGCCACGTCCACATCCTCGGTATCGAAATTCACCAGTTTGACGCTGGCGGTCAGCCGCAGGTCGATATCGGGGTGGCGGGCCTGAAAACCCTCCATGCGTGGGATCAGCCAGCGGGCCGCGAAGGACGGCGGCGCCGACACCACCAACGGCCCCGAGTCACGCCCCAGCCGCAGCCGTTCCATGGCCCGCTCCAGCCGGTCGAAGGCATCGGACAGCAAGGGCAGGGCCGCTGCTGCCGGCTCGGTCAGCGTAAGTTGGGCGCCCCGCCGGAACAGCGCCAGGCCCACATGCGCTTCGAGGATCTTGATTTGCTGGCTGATGGCCGCCGGCGTGACGTGCAGCTCGTCGGCGGCCCGTGCAAACGACAGATGGCGCGCAGCCGCCTCGAAAGCGCGCACCGAGCGCAGCGGCGGAAGACGGCGGGCCATTAGAAATCCTTTCCTCATACGGCGAGAAACACTCGTTTGCGGCTTGGATAATGGCCTGCCACCATCACCTCCCGTCAAGTTTTGCTGAGAGGAGGTGGCTATGACCATCGTCCTGCTGGTATTCGCCGTCATCATGTGGGGCGCCAATTTCAATCTGTCGCAGCCGCTGCTGGCCGAGGTGCACCCCCTTACCGCAGGCGCCGAACGATTCGTCATCGCCGCCCTGGTGATGTTGGCGGTGATGGCGGCCAAGCGCGAGAGCCTGGTCCCCCTGGCCCGTCATGCGCGATCGTACCTTGCCCTCGGGCTCGTGGGCACGGCTGGCTTCAACGTGCTGTTCTTTCTCGGCATGCAATCCACCAGCGCGGTGAATGGCGCCTTGATCATGGCGACCAACCCGCTGGTCACCTCCGTGTTGGCCGCCCTTGTGCTGGGAGAGCGGCCCAATCCGGGGCACATGGCCGCCCTTCCGGTGGCATTGGCTGGGGTCGCCACGGTGATCCTGGGCGGCGGGGGTGGCGGTTTGGCGCTGTCGCCGGGCGACACGCTGATCCTGGGCGCCAATCTGTGCTGGGCGCTTTACAACGTGCTGGCCCGCAAGCTGATGCCCAAGGCATCGGGCTTGGCGAATACGACCGGCGTGATGGTCATGGGCGCCGCGTCCTTGATTGTCGCCAGCCTTGTTGGCGGCGCACCGGTGGCCGTGCCCGGCGCCTCGGCGGGGGCGGCCCTGCTGGCCATGGCGTTGGGCGGGACGGTGCTGGCCTACCTGTTCTATAACGCCGGCCTGGCCGCGTTGGGAGCGGTCAAGACCTCGCTGTTCCTCAATCTGGTGCCGGTCACGGCCATGACCATTGCCGCCCTGACCGGAACCCCGCCCACCGCCCTGCAATTGGCGGGCGGGCTGATCACCATCGGTGCGGTCACCATGGCGATGGTGCCGTGGCGCAAGTCCGCCGTCGCCTAACCCACAAAAGCGAACGGGTGGCACCCTGGTGCCACCCGTTCTGACGTTTCGCTCAGATCCGCGAGCCGCGGCGCCGCGGCACCGGATCAAGGCCTTCGTAAAGCGGCCACGCCCCGGCGGCGACCGCGTCGAGCGAGGGCGATTGTTGGCCCATGCGCGAGCGGTAAATCCAGAAATTGGTCATCACGCGCTCGACGAACACGCGGGTTTCGCGCGACGGCAGGCTTTCGATGAACAGCAACGGATCGTTGTTGTGCTTCATGCTGGCCAGCCACTGGCCCAGCTTGCCGGGACCGGCATTGTAGGCGGCGGCCAGCATCAGCAGGTTGCCGCTGACCGGCTCCTCCGCCATCAGCTTAGCCAAATATTTCTGGCCCAGGCCCAGGTTGAACTCGGGGTCGGCCAGCTTGTCCTTGACCGGAGCGCCAGCTACGGAAGCCGCGGTGGCGGGCATCAGCTGCATCAGCCCCGCCGCACCCGCCGCACTGCGGGCCTTGGGGTTGAACGAGGATTCCTGACGGACGAAGGCATAGACCAGCGCCTTGTCCACCTGCCAGCCGCCCTTGGGCGACCAATCCGGCAGCGGATAGGCGGCGGCATCGTTGCCATGGCCGGGGTTCATGCCGCCCAGACGCACCGCCAAGGCCGGCATGTCGCCGGCCTGGGCCAGCACCAGCATGGACTGGCGCAGCGCCTTGGTGGCGCGCGGATAGATCTTGCGCAGCTCCTCTTCCGCCATCTGGCGGTCACCGAGCTGGAGCAGGGCCAGCGCCCGCTTGGTGCCGGAAACGCGGGTCAGCAGCTCCGCATCGGCTTCGGTGAAGGGCGGCGTCTCCCACGAAAACAGCGTCTCGTAGCCCAGCGTCTGACGCGCCAGCATGCCGTAGAAGGTGCGCGGATAGGTGGCGGCCACTTCCAGCCAGTGGTTCACCACCTCGGGACGGCGCGACACCAGGTTGGCGCGGGCGGCCCAAAAGGCAGCCGCAGACACCATCCACGGCGACGCCTCGTCGGCGTTGGCAACTTCCTCGAAATGACGGCGGGCATCCTCGGGGCGGCCCTGGCGCCATTTGGCGAGGCCGGCAATCCAGTGCGAGGCCGGCATTTCGGCGCCCGAACGCTCGGTCACCTGCGTGGCCCAAGCGGTGGCCTCGGCATCACGGCCACCGGCGAAATGGTCGGCGGCCAAGGACAGCTTCAGCTCGTCGATGTCGAGCCGGTCCATGGCGCGGGCATCGGCGCCGGTCAGCACGGCCAGCGCGGCGGCCTGGTCGTTCTTCTTGAGGAAGGCGCGGAACTTGGCCTTGACCGCACGGGCCTTGGCCGAACCACGGTCCGGCTGGTAGGTGGCATCCTCCCAATTGGCGCCGTCATCCGAGGTGTCGATGCCGGTGCCCTTGAGATAGCCGCGAACCGGCGCCTTGATGGCGCCAAAGCCCTTGATGCCCTTGGTGGTGGCGAGTTTGTGAATCGCCTCGGCCTGGGGCATCTCGGCATATTCGGCCATCCAGGCGCGCAGTTCCTGATACTTGGGCTTGGCGCCGCCGGCTAGATAACGCGAAGCCAGAACATGGCCCTTGAGAATATCGTCCTTGACCTTGCCCAATTCGCGGTCGGCGCCGCCGATATTGCCTTCAGCCTGCAGCTTCAGGGCACGCGCGTAAGCGTCCACATCCG
>JAEZFE010000302.1 GCA_023437865.1 Pseudomonadota bacterium
CCACCAGATGGGGCGCATCGCCATGCAGACCGTACAGCGCGATGTTGAGGTCGGATTGCTCGGACTTGGTCGGGATGCCGGTAGATGGCCCGCCGCGCTGGACATCGACCACCACCACGGGGGTCTCGGAAGCGGTCGCCATGCCCAGGGCCTCGATCATCAGCGACAGGCCGGGGCCGGAGGTGGCGGTGATGGAGGGGGCGCCGCCATAGGATGCGCCGATGCACATGTTGATGGAGGCCAACTCGTCCTCGGCCTGGACGAAGGTGCCGCCCGTCTTGGGCAGCGCCGTGGTCAGCCATTCCAGGATTTCGGTCGCCGGCGTGATGGGGTAGGCGGCGCAAAACTTGATGCCGCCGCGCACTGCGCCCAGGCCGGCTGCCTGGTTGCCGGTGATGGCCCAGCGCTTGGCCGGCACGCCTTGTAACGCGCCCAGGCGCTTGGCTGGGCCCAAGCCCTGCGCCACCTCGGCGCCTTTCTTCACCGCGGCGACTGACGCTTCGCAGGCATCGGCGCGCTTCTTCTTGAGCGACTTGCCCAGCACCTCGGTGACGGTCTGGATGGGCAGGCCGATCAACTGGCACACGGTGCCCAGCGCGATCATGTTGGCCCGCCCGCCGGGGATATCCTTGGCCAGGTCCTTCATGGGCAGCCAAGCCACTCGCGCACCCGATTGGGTGAATATCTCGGGGATTTCGCCCTGGGCGCGGTCGGCGATGATCAGGCTCCTCTTGTCGAGCGGCAGCTCGGCAGCGAAGCGGGCCACGCTCTGCCAGTCCACCGCCAGCAGAATTTCGGTGGTGTCATCCACCGAAGTCACCGGATCAGGTGACAGGCGCACCATGGCGGCAGCCTCGCCGCCCCGGATCTGTGGTCCCGAAGATCGCCCGAACAGCGCGTAGTACCCAGCGGCGGCGGCGGCATCCAGCAGCATGTTGGCAGCCGTCATCACGCCGGCGCCGCCACTGCCGCAGAGCGCGACGGAGACCGAGCCGGATGTCCCAGAGCTTTTAGTCATGGATGGATACCCCCCGGAAGGCCCGTCCCCGGGACTGGCCCAGCATAGGTTGGCTTCTCAAGAGCGTCGCAATGATACCGCCGCCCCCGCAACCACGCACGCGGGAAATGCCAAGGATCGCCAGCCTATGGCGGGAGGAGGATTGTCATTGTCAAGGCGGCCGCCAGGGGGATATACGCAGGGAACTTCGGGACAAGGCCGCAGGAGAGAGCGGTCCCCGAGGGGGGATTTCTGGAGAGGAACAAGACAATGTCGCTCAAGATCAACGACGATTGCACCAGCTGTGATGCCTGCGTTTCCGTGTGCCCGAATCAGGCCATCACGGCCGGCGACGTCATCTATGTGATCGACCCCGCCCGCTGCACCGAATGCGTCGGCGCCGACGATACGCCGCAATGCCAGATGGTCTGCCCGGCCGACTGCATTGTCGCCGGCCTCTCCGAAAGCCATGACGCCCTGCTGGCCAAGTATCAGGCCCTGCACGCCTAAGGGTGTGCAGAACGAAAAACCCCCGGCCGCGATGCCCGCGCCGGGGGTTTTGTTTTCCTGCTTCTAGCGCCGCCCCGCCCAGTCGGGGTCGATGACCTGCCGGGCCTTGCGGTCCTCGGCCAGCTTTCGGACATGGGCCAGGTTACGGGCGGCGACCTGGGCGGGGCCCTTGGCGCCGTACATCTTGAATACCTCCAGCGCTTCCTCCAGCACGTCCAGCGCCAGCAGCAGGTGGCTGACCCCGCCGCCGTGCTTGTCGAGCAGGAACAGGGCGGATCCCAGGGTATTGCGGGTGGCGGCCCAGGCCAACGGGGTGCGATCGCGGTTGCGCACCTCCAGCACCGAGTTGCAGGCGTCGATGGCGCGTTTCAGCACCTCCGGGTTCTTCATCTGGTCGCCATAGACCTCCAGCACCTGGGCGATGGTGTGCATGATCTCGGCCCAGCGGGCGGGGGAATCGGCGCGGGTGTACACCTGCAGCGACGCCTGCAGCGCCTGCAGCGATTCCCGCAGCAGCTCGCTGTCGCCAGTCAGCAGGTCCAGGCGGAACAAGGCGGTGCCCAGGCGTGTCTGCACGGCAGCCCATTCCTGCGGCATGGTGGCGCGCGGCAAGATGTCGGCGGCGGCGCGCCAGGCGCGCACGGCCTCCTCCAGCGACGGCTGGGCCAGGTCCTTCTGGCGTTCGGCGCGGTTGGTCAGCACGGCGGCCAGGTGCTTGTTCAGCAAACCCGCCTCCCACGGCGGGTCCAGCCGCGGGTTCAGGCGCTTCTCGGTATTTCGGTAGGCGTTGATCGCCTTCTGAAACCAATCACCCGATTGCGAGGGCGGCACCACCATGGCGGTGGCGGCGCAGACATGGGCATGCACCAATTGCAGCGTGCGCTGCTGCGGCATCGACAGCGACACCGGCGGCTTGGCGGCCATCGCCTCCAACGGAACGGCGGCCAGCGGCAATACGCGGCGCTGCCCCGAACGCTGAACCTCGGTGGCCGGCTCGGCGGCGGCCAGACAGGCGGCATAGAGCAGGTTTTGCTGGGGCTCGCCCAGGTTGATGGGCAATTCGAGGCGGGTCGCCGGGCCGAACATGGCCGGGCGTTCCTCGTCGGGGATCGACGCGGTGGACAGCCGCAAGCGGTAGCCGTCCTTGGACACGTCGCCCCACACCAGCAGGTCGGCATCCTCGCCCGCCACCGCGTGACGGGTGTTGGTCACGGCGGCGGACACCTGGGCCGGGTCGTCCAACTGATCCAACTGGAAGGGACGGGGGAACGGCTTGACCTTGAGCGCGCTCTTGTCGTTGAGCAGCTTGAACAGCGCCTGCGAAGCGGCGCCGTCTGGCGTGTCGCCGTTCATGGCGGCGACCAGCACGGTGAACAGCGGCGGGTCCGCCGGCGGCGAGGCGGGCAGGGGCCGCGCCTGCTTGGGATCGGGCTGCGGCTTGGGCTGCAGCATCTTGGCGACGGCTTCCAGCAGACGCGCGAGTCCGCCCGGCGCCGAGGGCTGTTCCTCGGCGGGCTGGGGTGGCGGTTCCGGGGCTGCCGGCGCGCGCCGCGCGGGCAGGTTCAGGGTGGGCCGCTCCAGCGGCCTCCGGAACCGATCGCGGGGATCGTCAGGGTTGCTCATCATGTTCCCAAGGGATTGGGCACTTCCTTATTAGACCAGCAAGGTAAAGGCGGCAATAACACAGGGGCAAATCACCCGCCAATCAGCGCCAGCCACTCCTCCTCGGTCAGCACCGTGATGCCCAGCTTCTGCGCCTCGGTCAGCTTGGAGCCGGCACCGGGGCCGGCGACGACGTAATCGGACTTCTACGACACGCTGCCCACCACCTTGGCCCCCAGCGATTCGGCCCGCGCCTTGGCCTCGGCGCGGGTCATGGCGACCAGCTCGCCGGTGAACACCACCGCCTTGCCAGCCACGGGCGAGCCGGTGGCGACCGGCGCCTGGGCGTCCTGAACCGTGAGGACGCCCAAGAGGTCGTCCAGGGCGGCAAGGTTATGGTCTTCTTCGAAAAAAGCCAGGATGTCGTTGGCGACCGAGTGGCCGATATCCTCGATGCTGACCAGCTCGTGATAGGCC
>JAEZFE010000320.1 GCA_023437865.1 Pseudomonadota bacterium
GCGCTGATGATCCACGACCTTTACGTCCGCGAAGCGGCGCGCGGCGAGGGGGCAGCCAAGGCCCTGGTGGCGGAACTCAAGCGCTTGGCCGCCAGCCGCGGCTGCTGCCGGATCGAGGTCAACGTGCTGGAATGGAACCAGCGCGCCCGCGCCTTCTACGAGGCCATGGGGCTGCGCTGGAACGAAGGCTGGCTGGGCTACCAAGGCGAGGTTTAGCGCCGGGCCTTGCTGGTCCGGGTGATCCGGGTGGTGCGGCGTTCCCTCGGCTCGGCAGGAGCCTCGGGGGTCTTGACCGCGCCGGTGGGGCTGGGGGCGGTGGTGCGCAGATCGGACCACACGAGGGCGAAATAGCCGGCGGCCACGGCCACCGACAGGAAATGAATCAGCCGGTCGGTCAACGCGGCGGCCAACGTGGCACCGGGGGCGTATTGGGCGAAGGCATCCCGGGCCATGTCGGCGGCCACCATGAACGGCAGATACCCCAGTACGTAGCCGAAACCGACCGCCACGCCGGCGGCCAACACCATCTCCTGCAAACGGGTGCCCATGATCTCGGCCTTGGTCGCCATGGCGAGGTGGGGCAGCATCAGGAACAGGCCACCGATGAGGATCTGAAATATCTGACGGCCGGCCTTGACCAGGACCTCCATGTTCTCCTGGCTGGCAAGCAGGCTGCGCATCAGGATTTCCGCCACCAGTTCGAAACCCTGCAACGACTGATAGGCCACCACCCACAGGGCCAACCGCACCAGGGTAGCGAGCAGTGACAGCTTTTCGGCCTGATCGGCGGCCACGTGGCGTTGCCAGAAGAAGCCGAAGCCCCCCACCGCGACGGCGGCCAGAAGGAAGCTTGCCTGCGGCGCGGATTGAGCCATCAGCCCCGCCGCAACGGCCAGCACCAGCCACGGGGCGGCAACGCGCGCAAAGGCGCCGGCGTTCAGCACGGGCAGCTTGAAGCCCTGGACAAGTTGCGGGGTATAGCGGGTGATGCTCATGGGACGACGGTCTTTCAGGCGAAGCGGGGCGCCACTGTACCCTGCCCCGACTACTTGTTCACCTCGAAATAACCCCGCACCAGCATGACCTGCTTGATCAATTCATCGGGCGGGATGGGCTTGGTCAGCACTTTGGACGCCCCCAGCTGACGCGACACTTCGTGGGTTTCCGGGCTCTTGTCGGCGGTCAGGATCAGCACCGGCTTGCGCGAGCTGCGGTTGGCCTTGTCGGCGCGCAATTGGCGCAGGAATTCGTCGCCGCCCATGGTCTTCATATGCAGGTCGCACAGAATGATGTCGGGCTCGGCTTCGCCGTTGCGCAACATCTGCAATGCCTCGGCACCATCCGAGCATTCGACGAAGTGGCTGGGATTGAGCTTGGACAACGACTTCTTGATGATGGAGCGCACCATCGCCTGGTCGTCGATAACCATGACATGCAGGCCGCTATCGCCCAGTTGCATGGTCAGGGCGGCGCCGTCCTTGTATTTTTCGACCAGCTTGTTCGCCGATTTCGGCAGCGGCACACGGTGCTCGCGGGCGTGGTTGGTCAGCGCCGTACCCACTTCGTCGCGCGAGAACGTCACCCGCGTGGGCACCGCCTGGCGCCCCGCAGGCGGAAAGGTGATGGCCAACGCCACATCCTGACTGGGGTCAAAATTGAAGTTCTCGGGGGGCGAATCGGGCATGGGCTTGCCCAGGCGCTCGCTATAGCGGCGCATCGCGTCCAGGAAATCGGCGCGGGGGAAAACCAGGACGCGGCGCTCGAGAATCACGACCCTACCTTCGTGGCGATTGGCGGCATACAACCCTAATAGCCTTGACCGCCTCCATTTACCAGTGCCAAGGATGCCTCTTCACTCATGCCGCCAGTGAACGCAGCACCGCCTGCGCTGCTTTGCCCGCCAGGGAATAATAGACCCGGTTGGCGACGCGGCGCTGGCGCACCAGCCCGTCGGCGCGCAGCCGGGCCAGATGCTGTGACATCGTAGAGGGCAACAGCCCCAGCGCGCGCGACAACTCGCCGGCACAGCGCTCGCCCCGGATCAGCTCGCGCAGGACCCGCAAGCGATGCGGATTGCCCATCGCCTGCAACAGGCTGGCGGCCTGAAGCACATTCACCGGCAGGTCCTCCGCCGGCTCCAGCAGCACCGGCACCACGCCGGCCCCGCGCAGCTCGTCAAGCGCCGCCTCAGCCTCGTCGTCACTGAGATAAAGATCGGCATCCACCGCGCGGTCCTGCAATTCCCGCGCGGTCAGCGCCAGCGTCGGCCCGGAAAACACCAGCCCGGCCACGGTCACCCGCTGCCGGGTCGGGGGCAGATTGGCCCGCCGCAATGCTTCAACGCCCTCGCACAAACCTCTGGTGGTCATGATCACCCCCGCTTGAGACTATGAAAATGATAATCATTCTCATTATCTTCGCAAGCGAATTGTTTTCCCTTTTCCACTGGGGAGGGAAAAGCCGACGCTCTTAACGATCTCTGCGCTCACTGAGCAATTGGCGCCGCGCTTCGGCCAGAAAGTGGGCCAGCTTCTCGCGGATCTCATGCGCGGTCACCTTACCGTGGAGATCGCGGGTCAGGCGGCCGATGACGCGCTCGTCGTCGGGCGTATTCTCGTGGGCGTGGGCAACGTCGCGGGCATAATCCTGGGCGGCATGGCCGATCAGCCCCAGCAACTCAGCCGCCCACAAGCCGGCCATGCGGTCGCGGTGGCGGCGGGCCCGGGCGTCCAATTCGGGGGCGCCCCCCTTGCGGTCGAACAACATGGCTGGCCTCCCATTCAGGCCTCATCCTTCCCGCGATTGTACTCCTGGCGGCGACGGCAATGAAGCGCCGCGTCAAGCATGCCACCCCGGTAAAAGACCGCTGCACTTTGGGGAGGACCGCCCTCTGCCTTGGCACGAAAGCGGGTAATCGCGGAGGGCGGCGCTCTCGCCCTTCCCAAAACCCGCCCAAGGCCCTATGTTCCGGCAGTTCTGTCAGGCCTTGAATAAAGTGATATGACCAAGCTCTCGCACATCCGCAACTTCGCCATCATCGCCCATATCGACCATGGCAAGTCGACTCTGGCCGA
>JAEZFE010000326.1 GCA_023437865.1 Pseudomonadota bacterium
GGCGGCGACGATGCCCTGCTGGAAATTGGGCATGTCGTCGAGGAACCAACTGGGATTGAAGACCGGGTCGTTGGCGACCCATTTGTGCTGGTCCACCTCGCGGAAGACCAGACGCGCGGTGATGTCCAGGGCGCGGCTCTGGTTGGGCTGCAGGGGGCCGGGTGCGAATTCCCAATCGTCGTCGACGACATGGGCCATCCCCATGCCGACGCACAGCGCACCCACCGCCAGCACGCCCGCCACCGGCAGGGCCCACCACCACGACCGCACATGGCCGAGCCGGAGGCGGAACCGGGCCGGGGCGGAAAGCGCGAACTCCCGTTCTGGGGGCGGCGTCTGGTCGGTCATGAAACTCTCGGACGATGGGGGCATCTGCCCTGTTGCTTACGACGGGCGCCCCTCCAACGCAAGTGCGCCGAAAGGGACAGGCGGCTCTAGGCCTTAAGCGCGGCGGCGCACCATGGCCTTGATTTCCGTCAGCCGGGTGGCGCCCAGGATCTGGCAGGCCAGGGCAAAGGCCATCAGGCCGGCGACGACGAGCGCGGCCAGGATGGCAATGGCGGTCCAGCTGTTGGTGGCGAACGGCCAGGCATAGTGCTTGGCCGCCCACAGCGTGCCAGCGGTGGCGGCGGCGGCGGCCAGGATGCGCGGCGCCCGCGACAGCAGGCGCTTGTCCATGGCGAAGAACCCGCGCCGCTTGAGGATGAATGCCAGCACGGCGACGTTGAACCATGCCGCCAGCGCGGTGGACAGCGCCATGCCCACATGGGCCAAGCTGTCCACCAGGGCCAGGTTCAGCACCACGTTCAGCGCCATCGTGGCGCCGGCCACCTTGACCGGGGTGCGGGTGTCCTCGCGGGCGAAGAAGGCGGGCACCAGCACCTTGACCAGCACATAGGCCGGCAGGCCCAGGGCGAAGGCCATCAGCGCGGTGGCGGTAGCCGCCGTCTCGGCGGGACCGAAACTGCCGCGCTGGAACAGCACGCGGATCACCGGCTCAGCGATGACCATCAGCGCCGCCGCCGCCGGCAGGGTCATCAGCAGGGCGAATTCCATGGCACGGTTCTGGCTCTCGCGCGCCGCGTCCAGCTCGCCGGCCTTGAGCTGGCGCGACAGCAGCGGCAGCAGCGCGGTGCCGATGGCGATGCCGATGACGCCCAGGGGCAACTGGTTCACGCGGTCGGCATAGTTCAGATAGCTGACCGCACCGTTGGCGACGGTGGAGGCGATCATCGTGTTGATGACCAGATTGACCTGATAGACCCCGGCCCCCACCGCACCGGGCACGATGCGCTTGCCCAGCAGCTTGACCTCGGGGGTCAGGCGCGGGCGGGCGATGCGCAGCGGCATGCCGGCCTTGCGGACCGAGAACACCAGCCAGGTGAACTGGGCCAATCCGGCGGCGAAGGTGCCCCAGGCCAAAGCGTGGCCCGGCGTCGCGGTATAGGGTGCCAGCGCCCACAGGCCGGCCATGGCGACCAGGTTCAGCAGCACCGGGGTGCCGGCGGCGGCGGCGAAGCGGCCGAGCGAGTTGAGCACGCCGGCCTGCAGCGAGGTCAGCGAGATGAACAGTAGGTACGGAAAGCAGATGCGCGACAGCTCCACCGCCACCTGCAGCTTGCCCGGCACCTCGTCGAAGCCGGGCGCGAGCGCGTAGACTGCCCACGGCATGGCCAGCTCGACCAGGGCGACGAACAGTGCCAGCACCAGCGCCATCATCGCCAGCGCCTGCTCGGCGAACACACGCGCCTGCTCCTTGCCCTCGGCGGTCAGCTTGCCGGTGAACAGCGGCACGAAGGCGGCATTGAACGCACCCTCGGCGAACAGCGAGCGGAACAGGTTGGGGAAGCGGAAGGCTACGAAAAAGGCGTCGGCCACGGCGCCGGCGCCCATGTATTGCGCGATCATCATCTCGCGCATCAGGCCGGTGATGCGCGACAGCATGGTGAAGCCGCCGACGGTGGCGATGGAACGGACAAGGCTCATGGGAAAGGGTTTAGTCCAGAAAAGTTAACGCCGGCCTGAATAATGAAACGGGGGGCTATTCCGCCGCCGCCTTCTCGCCCGGCTCGGCCAGGGCCTTCAGCAATTCCGCCTGAACCTGCTCCAGCTTGCGCTCGTGGCTCACCTTCAGGCCGAAGATATCCTTCACATAGAAGACGTCCACCACCCGCTCGCCATAGGTGGAGATGTGGGCCGAGCCGATCTGAAGGCCGGCCCGGGTCATGGCGGCGGTGATGTCGTAGAGCAGGCCGGGGCGGTCGCGGCCATTGACCTCGAGCAGCGTGTGGGTGGTGGAGGCCTTGTTGTCGATGATGACGCGCGGCGGAACCTTGAACACATGGGCGCGGCTGGGCAGCTTGCCCTTGCGCGATGCCAGCTCCTTGTCCAGCCACAGCCGGCCCGACAGCACCTGTTCGATGGTTGCCGACAGCTTGGCCAGCTTGGGGCCGGAATCGAAGGCGCCGCCGTCGCTGTCCTGGATCCAGAAGGTGTCGAGCGCCATGCCGTTGGTCAGGGTCACGATCTTGGCGTCGACGATGTTGGCGCCCGCCAGCGCCATGGCGCCGGCGATCTGCGAGAACAGGCCGGGATGATCGCTGGTATAGACGGTGATCTCGGTCACCGACCGCTTGCTGTCGACCCGATTTTCCACCGTCAGCGGCGCGCGGTTGGCCTCGGCCTCGCGCACCAGGCGGGCGTGGCGCACATGGGTGGCGGTGTCGAACGACGTCCAATAGGTCGGATAGCCGCGGGCGAGCTGGGCGTCGATGTCGGCTTGTGGCCATTGGGCGGCGGCCAGTTCCTTGCGCAGGCC
>JAEZFE010000327.1 GCA_023437865.1 Pseudomonadota bacterium
GCACCAGATCCACGCGCGGCCCGCCCTGTTCGTCCACCCGGGCACGACAGGTAAACAGCCGGCCTGGATCGATCCCGGCGTGGTCCACCAGAAAGCCCTTGGCCGCCTGGGCCCGCTGGTTGGCCAACTGGATCAGGCGATCCATGTCCATGGGCTCCACCTCATCGGGCACGGGCACAGCCCCTACCAGCTTCTGCAGCTTGGCGAGGATACCGTATTCCTCCTCACGCTTCTTCTGGACCAGCGTCGGCCAGTCAGAGCGTTGGGCCACGCCGCACAGGGTCAGCCGGACGCTGGGGCGGCTGTTCATCAGCTCCGCCACCGAGGCCAACTTCTTGCGCTCGGCATCGCCCAGGAGATCGGCGCCGGGTGCGAAGGCGACCGGCTCCAACGCCAGGCGACGGCTTTCCGAATCGTCGATGACCAGGCTGATGAGGCCGGCCAGCGGAAACGCCACCTTGAGCGTGGTGAACACCGTGGATTTCAGCGCGCCGCCCACCGCCTGGCCGACCGCGTCGCTGACGTCGAAATCGGGATTGGCGAGGTCGCCGCGCACCGGGATGGTCAGGCGGATGCGTTTTTCCGAATCGCGCAGCAGGTCGAGCACCGTCTCCACCGGCATGTCCGCTTTCTTGGCCAGCGGTGCGTTGGGGTCGGGCTGGGCGATGAACAGCTCGGACAGGGTCAGCTGCATCGCACCGTCGAGCTTGCCGCCGTCCGATGCCATGGTGATGTCGGCATCGAGCTGGCCGGTCTGCAGGTGCACCCCCAGGCTATCGGCGGCATAGGGCGACAGCGGCGGCAGGTCCAGCGCAGTGACCTTGCCTTTCATGTCGCCGCCGGGATGGGCGGCGAACGGACGGACACGGCCCTGGGCGCTGAGCGCCGCCGAACCGATCCGCGCCTTGAGCGTGAATGGCGCCTCGCGTTCGGGCTGCCCCGTATCGAGCTCGACCATGCTGGCCTCCAGCCCGTCGACGCGCAGGCGCACCGGCTCGGACAGTGAATGGTCCTCGAATTCCAGACGCCCGCCCAGCTTCAGCTTGCCCACCGCCAGCTTGGGCGCCGCGGATTCGCCGGAACCGCCCTCAGGCACACCGAGAAAGCCGCTCTTGGTCCGGGTGGCGCGCAGCACTGCGCCGTTGACCGCCACCGAGGCCGCCTGGACGGCGCCATCGGCGGCCATGGCCACCCGTTCGGCCACCGCGTGACGCGCCTCGACACGCGGTGCGTAAGTGCCGCCCCCCCTGGCCCGCGCCAAGGCCGACAGCCGGCGCATCTCCAGCCGGTCAAGGGCCGCGCCGCCCGGCTTCAGCGCCAGCCCCTGCACATCCAATTTCTCCGCCTTCAGCCAGTCCTGGCCGGCCTCACGCACGGCGACGCCGTCGCCCGACACCGTCATGCGGCCAGCCAGCGGCGGCAGCATGCCCACGGCCCGGCCATGCTCGAACACGCCTTCGGCGGTCAGCCGGGCAGCGTCCATTTCCATGGCGCCAAGCGCCAGCATCATGTCGGTGGTCTCGGCACGGCCCTCGGCGTGATACAGCGATGCGGCGCCGGGCGCCAATTCCAGCCGGCTGGCGCCGTTCCAGCTCAGCGTGCCGTGGCTCACCCGCATCCCGTCCTGCTCCAGGCCGTGACGTTCAGCCTGCAACGTGCCGTCCCAGGTCAGGCGGTCGAGCTTGGGGTCGAAGCTGGCCGAGCGCGCCTCGACCCGCGAGCGGGCGGCGGTGATGCCCAGACCGTTGGCATCCACCGCCAACTCTTCGGCCTGCAGAGTGCCGGCGAGCGACAGCGTGCCGCGCCATTCCATTTGGGGCAGGTCGAGATTGAGGGAGCGGGCCTTGAGTTTCGTGGTGCCGGCGGAGAAAGCCCCGTCCTTGAGCGCCACCACGCCGTGACCGCGCAAACCCTCTGCCGAGGCCTCCAAGCTGAGATCGGCGCTGGCACTGCCCGCCATCTGACTGGCACCTGCGCGCTTGCCCAGTTCCGCAACGGAGGCGAGGTTCAGCGCGTCGAGCGCCAGTCGCACCGCCACTTGCGGCGCCGAGGCAAAGGGCGTTGCCGTGCCGTCGAAGCGTACCGGCGCACCGTTGATCTTGCCGCGCAGGGCAAAGCGGGCGGGAGTCTCGGGCTCCCAACTCTTGAGATCAGTGATCTCCAGCGCCTCGATCTCGATGGTCGCCTTGAGGGCGCCATCGGTGAAATCGAGCCGGCTGCCCGCCAGCTTCAGCGAGGTGATGTCGTAGCTCCAGTCGGAGCCGCCCTGCCCCTCTCCAGCCATGACGACTGGCAAGCCATTGACGACAAAGCTGTCACCTTGGCGCTGAATGTCGATGCTGACACCCTGGAGATCCAGCTGTTCCACCGACACCCGGCGCGACAGCAACGGCTTCCAGCGAAACTTCAGATCCAGGCCGTCGATGCCGAGCACTCGACCCAGTTCCTCGCCAAGTTCAACCCGCCGCACCACGATGGCGCCGTTGAACAGTGAGAGATTGGCGTCGGACACGCTGACCCGCGCCCAGCCGAGGTCACGCAAGGTGCGGGTCAGGCCGTAGCGCAGGCCAAAATCGGGCAGGTATTGCCCCGCCGCCGCCAGGACCGCCACACTCAGCGCGGCGGCGCCAGCCCAGGCCTTGCGCCGGAACGTCCAGAACTTGCTCTCGGCCTCGTCCACCACACTCCCCTCACATGCCCCTTGCGCCAGTTAAGCGGGCAGACGGAGCGGAGGCAAGGGGCAAGCGTGGGCTGCGCCCTGCAGGAGCTGGGCAACAAAAAGCCCTCTCCACGAGGAGAGGGCTTAACAGAGCCCCATCCCCTCCCGCCCGAGCGGGAGAGGGGGTGTGAACCAATCGACGGAACGCACCAATGGAAACGGGACCGGTTTCCCGATCCCGTAAACCCTGGGAATCCCGAAAGCCACCCCGGTTGGTCCGGAGTGGCGATCGGAAGACCGGAACGGCGCCTTAGATGATGGCGACGGTGTCGGCCTGCGGACCCTTCTGGCCCTGCGTGGTGGTCACGCGGACGCGCTGGCCGGTCTCGAGGGCCTTGATGCCCGAACGCTCGAGCGCCTTGATGTGCACGAACACATCCTTGCCGCCCACGTCGGTCTGCACGAAGCCGAAGCCCTTCTCGGCGGAGAAGAACTTGACCACGCCCTCGACGGTCTCGGACGGGCCGCGGTCGAAGCCGCCGCGCTCGAAACCGCCCGAAGCGCGGGGAGCGCGCGGGGTGGCGGTGGTGGAGTCGACCTCGTGCACCACCACGACCTGCGGGCCGCGGTTGCCCTGGCCCAGGTCGCACTTGATGGTGGCGCCCTCAGCGACTTCGCTCAGGCCGGCACGCTCGAGAGCCGAGATGTGCAG
>JAEZFE010000361.1 GCA_023437865.1 Pseudomonadota bacterium
CAACACCAAGAAGGACAAGGAAGCCAAGCCGCTGAAGATCGACGACAAGGGCAAGGTCGTCGAGGGCCAGTGGAAGGAGATTTGGTCGTTCAAGGCGTGCGGAAAGGCGGTGAACGCCACCATTGAACTCTCGGCCGATGGTAAGGGTGGCCTCGCCCACAAAGTGAAGCTGTAAGCCGGCGTCACGACACGAAACGGCCATGGCGTCTTCGCCATGGCCGTTTTTGTTTGCTATTCCAGTTCGGTGAAGGCGACGAACGGCTTGCCGGCATCACCTTCATTGAGCCCGAAAAATTCAAAGCTCTTGGCGATATGCTCGGACAAGGGGGCGACGACCTCCAGCATACCGGTACCCCGAGGGTGCGGCAGGCGGACGGCGCGGGCGTGCAGGTGCAGTTTGCGTGACACGCCGGTGCCGGCGATGAACGCGTCCGTCCCGCCATACTTGCCGTCGCCCAGGATCGGCGTTTCCAGCAGGGCGCAATGGGCGCGCAGCTGGTGGGTGCGACCGGTGCGCGGTTCCATCTCCAGCCAGGCGGCGCGCTTGAGCGCGTTGTCCACCACCCGGTACCAGGTGACGGCGCGCTTGCCGTCATCCTCGTCCACCGTCATCTTCTCGCCGCCGCGTCCGGGCAGCTTGGCGAGTGCCGCGTCGATGCGGCCCTGGCGGTGCTTGGGAACGCCGACCACCAGCGCCCAATAGCACTTGCGCGCCGCCCGGCTCTTGAAGGCGGCGGCCAATTTCGATGCGGCCCCCGCCGAGCGTCCGAGCAGCAGGACCCCCGACGTGTCCTTGTCCAGGCGGTGGACCAGGCGCGGCCGGTCGGGCTTGTCGAATTGCAGCGCATCCAACCAGGCGTCCAGGTGCTTGTCGGCCATGCCGGTGCCGCCCTGTACCGCCAAGCCGGCAGGTTTGTTCAGCGCGATTACGTCATCATCCATGTACAGGATGGCATCGCGCAGCATCTTGGCAATCTTGTCGTCCACCACGGCACGCTTGGGCTGCTCGGGCTTGGCCGGCGCCTCGCCGGTGGGCATGGGCGGCACGCGGATGTCCTGGCCGGCCTCCAGCCGCTGGTTCGACTTGGCCCGTTTCCCCGCCACCCGCACCTGCCCGGTGCGCAGCCACTTTTCCAGCAGGCCGTGGCCCACATCGGGGAAATGCCGCTTGAACCAACGGTCCAGGCGGATGTCGGCTTCATCGGAGGTAACGGTGAGGGTCTGGACGGCGGACATGAGGTGTTTTCACTGCAGCGGTGGGGGAGGGGATATTCACCGCCAAGGCCGCAAGACACCAAGGAAATAATGATGGCTGACCGCGGCCATGGGTTTCGCGGACGAAGCGCCCCATATTTCATTGTGCGAGGGCAGCATCCGGAAATGGAGGATCCCCATGAAGGCGGGCATCTTTTACACGGCCACGGGCCCCATCGCCATCCTGACCTCGCATGCCTCGCTGATCGACCCCGAGCTTATCGACAGGCTGCATGCCAAGGGCATCGACAGCTTCATGGCCTGGGAGGTGCCCATGGCGCTGGCCCAGGAACGCTATGGCAGCCATTTCGGCAAGGTGTTGGGCGACGTGCACGAAGGGGACGAGTTGCGCGTGCTCGACGATGATGGCCAGCGGGTGTTTCGCCGCTTCCGTCCGTCGGAATTGGGGCAGCCGGTGGTTCACGACGCCCACGGCTGATCGGCGGCAGTCCTAGCCCACCACCTGCCGCACCGCCGCCATCGCCCCGAACAGCGCCCCCACCGACAGCGCCACCGACAGCCCGACATACAATGCCGCGACCGCCCAGTTGTGGCGCTCTACCAGCAGCGCCACGTCCAGTGAGAAGGTGGAGAAGGTGGTGAAGCCGCCGAGGATGCCCACCGTCAGGAACAGCCTTAGATCCTGGGACGGCTGCCAAGCTAGGGCGCCCAGCTCGGCCAGCCCCCCCATCACCGCGCTGCCGGCGATATTCACGAACAGCGTGCCCCATGGAAATCCCATGCCGATACTGTGGCCGATCGCCACCATCGACAGGTAGCGGGCGGCCGAACCCAGGGCGCCGCCGAGGGCGACCCAGATCAGGGAGGGTAGGGAGATGGTCATGCTGCCGGTCCCGAAATTGGTAGGCCACCGTTCTGCCTCATCCCCGTGTGCTCAGCCACCAAATACGGTTTACAAATGACGGTGGAATGTTTTTCTGCTGTTTAATCGGCGGCAAAACGGCGTTTACCAAAACGTGCTAAAGCTCGCCAATGGAGCAATGGATTTCCGCGCCGGATTTTGGGGACTGCTGATGAAACTGCGCATTTCGGGGAAAATCTACCTGACGGTCGCGATCCTGGTGGTGTCCGCCCTGGCGGCTGCGGGCATGGGGCTGGCGGCTTTGCGGTCGTACAACGAAGTGGTCACCGATATGGAGCGGGCCGCCCATCAGGCGGTGTTGGGCGAACGCACCAACGGGCTCGTCCTGGCCGTGGTGATGGATTCGCGCGGAATTTACATGGCGCGTTCGGTGCCCGAGGCCGAAAAGTTCGCAGCCCCCCTGCTCAAGAATTTGAACAAGCTCCGCGACGTCGTGGGCGAGTGGCGTAGCGTAGCGCCGCCCGATCAGCAGGACGGCCTTGCGGAGTTGCAGCGCTCCACCGAGGACTTCATCCGCTTCCGCACCGAACTGGTCCGCATCGCGCGCGACGATCGTCTCGTCGAAGCCCGGGAGTTTGGGGACAATGAAGCGAACCGGGCCAACCGCAAGGCCTTGAACGACCGGATCGTCGCTGCCGCCGCCGCCAATCAGGAGCGGGTGTCGAGCCTGAGCAGCAAGGTTCAGTCGGAATACAGCATGCGCCAGCGCGCCTTGCTGGGGGTGATGCTTGCCGGCATCGTCTGCGGGCTTGCCGTTGTCCGTCTGGTGGTGCGCCGCCAACTGGTCACGCCCTTGCGCGACGTCACCCGGGTGATGTCCAGCCTGGCGACCGGACAGCTCGACGTCCCACTGCCCCACCACACCCGGAAGGACGAGATCGGCGAGATGATCGCCGCCGTCGAGGTGTGGAAAAGCAATGCCGTCCGCCGCCGGGAACTGATGGCTCAGTCCGAGGCCGAGCGGAAATCCCGCGAGCAGCGGGCCGAGCGGGTCAAGAACCTGACCCATGAATTCGATGCCGTGGCGAGCAAGACGGTTTCCGAACTGGTGGGCGCCGTCGCCGAACTGGAAGAGAGCGCGGGTACCATGGCGGGGATCGCGGATTCGTCCACGCTGCGCGCCAACGGGGTGCTGCAATCGTCCAACTCGGCGTCGGTCAACGTTCAGACCGTTGCCGCCGCCGCCGAGCAGCTGTCCGTATCGATCCGCGAAATCGGCCAGCAGGCCGAGGCCTCGCGGCAGGTCGCGGCGACTGCCACCGCCGAGGCGGAAAACACCGATGGCATGGTTCAGAGCCTGTCGGCGGCCGCGCAGAAGATCGGCGACGTGGTTGGCGTCATCAACGACATCGCCGGCCAGACCAACCTGCTGGCCCTGAATGCCACCATCGAGGCGGCGCGCGCCGGCGA
>JAEZFE010000212.1 GCA_023437865.1 Pseudomonadota bacterium
AAGCGCCACCCCGACATTCTGGAGCGCATGGAGCCTTTCGCCGACAAGATCGTCTGCATCGATCCGGTGGATTTGCCCTTCGCCATCCTGCTGGAGCCCAACCCCGCCGACCCGCGCCTGACCGTGCGCCGCTTCGTCGATGCCGACGAGCTGCACGCCACCATCCGCGGACCGCTGGAGACCCTGATCGCGCTGGCCGAAGGCAAGGTGGACGGCGACGCGCTGTTCTTCTCGCGCCAGCTCGTCATCGAAGGCGAGACCGAGGTGGTGGTGGCGCTGCGCAACGCCATCGACGGCGCCGGCATCGATCTGGTCGAGGATCTGACCAGCGTGCTGGGCCCCTTCGCACGCCCCGCCAAGCGCGTGGCCGACGCCGCGCTGGAGGCCGCCGGCCACCTGCGCGCCAGCGTCGAGACCGTGCGCCAGGCCATCATCGCCCCCGCCGTGCAGACTGCCGCATCCCGCGATGCCCGACTGGCCGAACTGGAAGCCGAGGTCAAGGCGCTGCGCAAGGCCAACCGCCGAGGACATTCCTGATGGCATTGAACACATCGCTGGTCCGGCCCGAACTGGTATGTCCCGCCGGCACTCCCGCCGCGCTGAAGAGCGCCGTCGATGCCGGCGCCGATTGCGTCTACGTGGGCTACCGCGACGAGACCAACGCGCGCAACTTCCCCGGCCTGAACTTCAGCCGCAAGGAGCTGGAGGAAGGCATCGCCTATGCCAATGAGCGCGGTGCCCAAGTGCTGGAGGCCATCAACACCTTCCCGCGCGCCGGCCACCCCGAGCTGTGGCACGCCGCGGTGGACGACGCCGCCCGGCTGAAGGCCGACGCGGTGATCCTGGCCGATATCGGCCTGATCGCCTATGCCGCCGCCAAGCATCCCGAATTGCGCCTGCACCTGTCGGTCCAGGCCGCCGCCTCCAACACCGAGGCGATCCGCTTTTACGCCGAGCGCTTCGGCGTCCGCCGCGTGGTTCTGCCGCGCGTGCTGACGGTTCAGGAAATCGCCGCGCTGAACCCGCTGATCCGCCCGGTCGAGACCGAAGTGTTCGTATTCGGCGGCCTGTGCGTCATGGCCGAGGGCCGCTGCGCGCTGTCGTCCTACGCCACCGGCCAGTCGCCCAACATGAACGGCGTCTGCTCGCCCGCCGGCCATGTCCGTTACGTGGATACGCCGTCGGGCACCAAGAGCCAGTTGGCCGGCTTCACCATCAATGAGTTCGGCCATGGCGAGCCGGCGGGCTATCCGACCCTGTGCAAGGGCCGGTTCACCGCCAACGGCAAGACCAGCTATCTGTTCGAGGAACCGACCTCGCTCAATACGCTCGCCATGCTGCCCGATCTGATCAAGGCCGGCGTGACCGCCTTCAAGATCGAGGGCCGCCAACGCGGCCGCGCCTATGTGGCGGCCGTGGTGCAGGCGTTCCGCGCCGGTGTGGACGCCGTCCTGGCCGGGCAGCCGGTTCCGGACATGGACCTTGACCGCATCACCGAGGGCGGCCGGCAGACCACCGGCGCCTACGAGAGGGCCTGGCGTTGACCAATATCATCGTATCGCAGCCCAAGCTGACCCTGGGCCCCGTCCTGTTCAACTGGCGCCCCGAGCAGCTGCGCGATTTCTATTTCCGCATCGCCGACGAGGCCGATGTGGACACCGTGCACGTGGGCGAAGTGGTGTGCTCCAAGCGGAGCCCGTTCTTCACCCAGCACATCCCCGACGTGGTGGCCCGCCTGGCCGCCGCCGGCAAGGAGGTGGTGCTGTCGTCGCTGGCGCTGATCATGAGCGAGCGCGAGGTCAGGGAAGCCCGCGAACTGGCCGGGGGCGAGGGCTGGCTGGTGGAGGCCAACGACATTTCGGTGGCCGCCATGATGGGCGGCAAGCCGTTCACCGTGGGCCCGCTGGTCAACGTCTATAACGAAGGCACCCTGGCCTATCTGGAATCCATCGGCGCCACCCGCGCCTGCCTGCCCGCCGAGCTGCCCGCCGGCATCATCGGCCAGTTGGCCGCCGCCGCCAAATGTGAGATCGAGGTTCAGGCCTTTGGCCGCCTGCCGCTGGCCATCTCGGCGCGCTGCTACCATGCCCGCTCGCGCAACCTGGCCAAGGACGGCTGCCAATACGTCTGCGCCGAGGACCCCGATGGCATGGCAGTCGACACGCTGGACGACGAGGCCTTCCTGGCCGTCAACGGCACCCAGACCATGTCCTACCACTATCTCGACCTGCTGGGCGAGCTGGCGAACCTGCAGAAGCTGGGCGTACAGTGCTTCCGCCTGTGGCCGCAGAACGTGGACATGGTGGCGGTGGCCGCCTTGTTCCGCGCGGTCCTGACGGGCGCCATGGCGCCCGCCGAGGCCGCCGGCAAGCTGGCGGATTTGTGCCCGCGCGCCGAATTCGCCAACGGCTATATCCATGGCCGCGAGGGTCACAAATTCGTTGAGGCCGACGCCTGAGCCCGCTGGTTTGGGCTCTTGTTCCCCGCCATGCTCCCCGGCATACTATCCGCCGGGGAGAGGCCGGGACGTTGGGGAACGCCGGCTCTCCTGATTGGTGAGGGACGAGGCCGATGGCTGGCGAGGCGGGCAACAAAATGGCGGATGCGGGCGACAACATCATCCGCTTTGAGCACAAGTTCTTTCAGTCGTTCGAGGAGCTGTACTTCCGTCTGGCCGAGACCGGCGAGGCGGTGGCGGTGCTCAAGCTCGCCAGCAACGAGGCCGAGCTGGCCTTCGACGGCATCAAGCGCGAGTTCACGCTCAACGAGCAGACCGCCGACGGGCGCATGCTCGACCGCATCGCCGAGGGGCTGCAGTTCGTGCGCGGCCTGCGTATCGGCGACCCCCTGCCCAAGGAAATCCTGACCCGCGAGGCATCGTGGGAGCCGCAGGACCGCCATCTGCGCATTGCCCGCCAGCGCCTGACCATGCAGTTGGTGACCTGGCTGACCGGCAACGAGCACATCTTCACCTCGGCCGAAGAGCTGATGCAGGTGGCCGAGGACCCCCAGGTCAAGAAGAACGTCAGCCTGGCCTTCTCCGAGGCTGCCGAGGCCCTGGGCCTGGGCCGCGATAACCGCGAGGAAGTGGTCCGCTACATCGAGGTTCTGTCCAAGGAACTGGCCTATATCGAGGCCGAGCGCGACGTCTTTGCCGAGATCAAGAAGGTTGATGAGAAGGTGCAGGGATTGCGCCGCCTCTATTCTTCCGACCGCGGCATGATCGAGACCACCGATCAGGTGGCCCGCCTGTCCCAGCGGGCGCTGAAGGTGTTCCAGGATTACTTCGACCAGGTCGATGCGCAGACCGGCGAAATCCTGGCCATGCTCAAGAACATCGACAACCAGATCGACTACATCCGCCACGTCCGCGACGAACTGCATCGCCGCCTGCTGCCGTGGGAAGACATGATCCCGGTCTGGAAGACCGTGTTTGTGGTCAAGTCCGAGGAAAACGTCACCCGCATCCGCGACCTCTACCAATTCCTGGCACCGCGCTTCATGCAGGTCAACGAATGGGTCCTGGTCACCAAGCGCGGCTTTGAACAGGCCAAGAAGAAGCCGCTGGGCGGCGTCATGCGCTGGTAGCGCCGACGCCGCATCTGGCTTCTCAACGCCCGTAGAGCGCCGTCAGGCTGGCCCGCCCCAAGGAATGGGCATTGACCATATATCCCACCATGGCCGCCGAGGCCTGCGCGTCCAGCGGCAGGCTTTCCACATCCAGGGCGTGGACCGTGAACACGTAACGGTGCGGCGCGCCGGGAGGCGGGCACGGGCCGCCATAGCCCGCAGGGCCGAAATCCGTCCGGCTCTGCACCGCTGCGCCCGGCAGTGCCGCCGCCTTGATGCCCCCCGCCCCTGCCGGCAGGGACCGCGTGGAGGCCGGCAGGTTGAACACCACCCAGTGCCACCAGCCACTGCCGGTGGGCGCGTCGGGATCGTAGACCGAGAGCGCGAAGCTCCTGGTACCCTCCGGCGCACCGTCCCAGGCCAAAGCAGGCGAGGTATTGCCGCCGGCACAGCCAAAGCCGGCATAGACGTGGCGGTCGCCCATGCTCTGCCCCTCGGCGATATCGGCGCTGCTCAGGCGGAACCCTTCCGCCCGGGCGGACATGCTCCCCAGCATACACAACGCCCCCACCATCATCACAACCGCGCGCTTCATTCCGTCCTCCTGTCCTGCAATGGCATGGGAGGGAGAATAGCCGGCAGCCGGCCGGGCCCGCGCGCCCGAGACGATCAGCCCCTGTCCGTTTCCGCTCAGGACGGGGCGCCGCGCAGTTCCGAGGGCGACATGCCGAAACGCTCGCGGAAACGCGCGGCAAAGCGGGACGGCGATTCATAGCCGCAATCCAGGGCGATGTGCAGGATGGATGCCCGCGTGGTTTGCAACAACATCAGGCCATGGGTCAGACGCACCTCGACGGCCATGTCCCGGAAGCTGGTCCCCTCTGCCGACAGCCGGCGCCGCAGGGTCGGTTCGGACACCCCAAGCGCACGGGCGATATCGGCGGCGGCCCACGGCACATGCGGGCGGGCGGCGATCAGTGCCCGCGCCCTGGCGGCGGTGCTGTGATCGTCGTCCGGCGGCAGATGCAGGCCACGTTCGGCCAGGGCGGCCAACACCTCCACACAGCGATGGCCGGCGACGCGATCGGAAATGGCGGAATGTCCAAGCCCGTCCGCCGCATGCCGGATCGTCGCCGCCAAGGTGTCATCCCCCGGGCAAACCTGCCAGGGGAGGCCGGGCGGCGGCCGTATTGCGGACAAGACGGGATAATGCTGGTGAAAGGCGCTCACCGCCCGCGGCCCCAGGCTCAGCGCCAAGGCGACATAGCGCCCGCTGGACGGTTCAGGCCGGTTGCCGATATCAGGCCGGCTGCCCGCCCCCAGCAGGGCCACGTCGCCGGCCTTCAGCACGGCACGGCTGCCATCCGCGGCGACGAGCTCCTTGATCCCTTCGTCCACCAGGATCAGGCAATGCTGAAAGATCGGCACCTGACGCAGGTGCTGATGGACCGCAGTGCTGATGCAGGCCGCGCCGCCGGTCAGGGCGCGTTCCGCCGCCACCGGCAACTCCCCCACGACCTATCCCTCGGGATGGATCTTCTTGTAGACCTTGGCCTCATGCAGAATGTAGGCGTCGATCATCGAGCGGTAGATGTGCTCGATCAAATCGGGGCAGGTGCCTTCCTCGATGGCAAGGTGCCGGACCTTCAGGATGATGGCCTCGATACGGGCGTTATCGACGACTGCCGCCTTGTTGGGCTTGAAGCCGGCAGCCTGTTCCACATAGCCGGCGCGCTCGGCGAGCAGCGGCACCAGCGCGCGGTCGAGGCGGTCAATGTTCTCGCGCACTTCGGCGAGGTCTTTGCACTGGGCCATCAAAGCCTCCCTAGTAAGCGTATTCCTTGAACAGCGGATCGACACTCTCGCGCCACCGCCCATGATACCCCTCCAGCATCTCCTCGGCCGGGGTGCGGCCCGATTCGGCGATGGCGACCAAGGTATCCAGGAAGATGGATTCGTCGCGGCCCGAATCATTGAAGCGCTTGCGGTTCTTCAGTCCCTGCGCCGACAGG
>JAEZFE010000452.1 GCA_023437865.1 Pseudomonadota bacterium
CATCTGACCTACCGGAGCGTCGATCCCGCTTCGGGCTTCGTGCTCACCTCCAGCCGCACAAGCTACGAGATGGTGCAGAAGGCGGTGGCGGTGGGCATCGGCATGCTGGTGGCGGTCTCCGCCCCCACCGCGCTCGCGGTGCGTCTGGCCCGGGATTCCAACCTCACCCTGGCCGGCTTCGCGCGCGGTCACCGTCTGGTCGTCTACAGCCACCCCGAATACCTTCTGCCCCAAGGCGACGCATGACGGCGCTGATCGACGGCCTGGGCCGGCGGATGGATTATCTGCGGCTGTCGGTGATCGACCGCTGCAATCTGCGCTGCCATTACTGCATGGGTGCCGATCCCGACTTTCTGCCCAAGGACGAGGTGCTGAGCCTGGAGGAATTGGCGCGGCTGTCACGTCTGTTCATCCGCTTGGGGGTGCGCAAGATCCGCCTGACCGGGGGCGAACCGCTGGTTCGTCGCGATATTCTTACCCTTGTGCGCGAATTGGGGAGTGAGGCGGCGGCCGGTCGGCTGGCGGAAGTCACGCTCACCACCAACGGTACCCGCCTGACCCGGCATGCCGCCGATCTAGCCGCTGCCGGCATGCGCCGCATCAACGTCTCGGTGGACAGCCTCGACCCGGCCACGTTCTCCCGCATCACCCGTGGCGGGCAGCTGGAACAGGTGCTGGACGGTATCGCCGCCGCCAAGGAGGCCGGGCTGGAGGTCAAGGTCAATATGGTGGTGATGCCGGGCACCGAGGTTGCCGAGATCGACCGCCTGATCGCCTGGTGCGGCCAGCACGGCCACGACTTGACGCTGATCGAGACCATGCCGTTGGGTGCGTTGTCCAACCTGGATGCGTCCGCTCATTCCCTTGGTCAGGTGCACCGCGAGCTGGACCGGCGATGGACCTTGGTGCATACCGATTACCGAAGCGGCGGCCCGGCCCGTTACGCGACAATCGCCGAAACCGGGCGGCGCCTGGGCGTCATCACGCCTATGAGCCAAGGTTTCTGCGACTCATGCAGCCGCCTGCGGGTCACCTGCATCGGCCAGATGGTGCTGTGCCTGGGCCATGAAGACGGCATCGACCTGCGCGCCCCGCTGCGGGGGGCGGTATCGGACGAGGAACTGGCGGACATTATCAAGCGGGCTCTTGGGCAAAAGGCTCACGGCCACGCGTTTTTGACTGCGCAGGAGAGGCCGCGAAACCGGCCGATGCATCAGCTGGGGGGATAAACAGACAAGCAGCTACAAGATAGCGGCTTCAACTTTCTCTGGGTGGCTGAGCGAGCGAACGTAAGCCGCCAAGACATCGTCCGGCGCACCCATATCCCGGATTTTACCCTTTTCGAGCCACACTATGATGTTGCTCATCTGGGCAAGAGTTTGCAACGAATGGCTTGCTAGCACCACGATCCTCTGGAACGATTTCGATCGGGGGATTGCTTGGCCGGTGAGCGAGGAAAACGCCATGCTTTCCCCTAGAGACTACCTCCATCCCAGGCTGCGCGACCTTGCTGCGGCATTTGTCTATGAGGGATCCTCGGCAGGCAGAGCGTCATGAAGCTTCTCATCACGGGTGGATCCGGGTTCATCGGCTCCGCACTTACTCGCCATATAGTCTTCGAAACAGACCATAGCGTAGTCAATGTCGATGCCCTGACTTATGCCGCGAACCCGGAATCCCTGGCCGATTTGCTGTCGCATCCCCGTTATCTTCTGGAACAGGCCGACATAGCCGATTTCTGACGGCTCCAATGCATTTTGGCCGCTCACCGTCCGGATGCCATCCTTCATCTGGCGGCGGAAAGTCACGTGGATCGGTCGATCGACGGTCCGGCCGCCTTTATCCAAACCAACGTCGTTGGTACCTTCACGCTGCTGCAAGCCGCCTTGGAATATTGGCGGGCTTCGCCCGCTGACCCTGGCCGGAGTTTTCGCGTCCTGCATGTGTCCACAGACGAAGTGTTTGGCAGCTTGGGCGCGACGGGCCGTTTTGACGAAAGCACCGCCTATGCGCCCAAGTCTCCTTATTCGGCTAGCAAAGCCTCTTCCGACCACCTAGTTCGGGCCTGGCACCATACATACGGCCTGCCCACCCTGATCTCCAACTGCTCCAATAATTATGGCCCCCGGCAGTTTCCCGAAAAACTGATCCCAAAGATGATTCTTTCTGCGCTCAACCGGCAGCCGTTGCCGGTCTACGGTCGAGGGGAAAATGTGCGGGACTGGCTATACGTCGAAGACCATGTCCGAGCGCTGATGCGGATTCTCGAGCGGGGCGAATTGGGGGGCACCTACGCTGTTGGCGGTGAGTGCGAATTGCGGAACATCGATGTCGTCCGCCAAATCTGCCGTCTGGTTGATGAATTGGCGCCCGAACCGGAGGCAGCCCCGCGCGAGAGCCTGATACGCTACGTCACCGACCGCCCCGGCCACGATCTGCGTTACGCTATTGATTGCGGCCGATTGCAGCGGGACCTGGGGTGGCGGCTGTTCAATGGTATCTCGGCAACGTGTCCTGGTGGCAGCGACTGACGACCGAGCCCCATCGTGAGCGCTTGGGTCTGAGGGGGTAATGCCGCAGCTTTTGATTTTTGGGCATACCGGGCAGGTCGCCAGCGAATTAGAGCGGCTGCCCTTGCCCGCAGGCTGGACGCGGCACTTTGCCGGTCGCGCGCAAGCTGATCTGTCGGACCATGCGGCTGTTCGGAGGGTGATCGAGAAAATCGACGCCGCTGTGGTGATCAATGTCGCCGCCTATACCGCGGTTGACCGGGCGGAGTCCGAACCTGCCGTCTGCTTTGCCGTCAACCGCGATGCTTCGGCCGTCATGGCTCAGGCATGTGCCGCCAAGGGTATCCCTCTGCTTCACCAGTCGACCGATTGTGTCTTCGATGAGCAGAAGAATGCTCCCTACTGCACCTTGCCGGCACACACCAGCAGGGCCTGCGCGTAAAGCTGCAGCCATCCTGGCCGAGCATGAGGATGGCACGAGAACCATTGGGGCGCCGACCTGCGCAGCACGGCGGCGGTGTCTGCCAAGCGTTTGTTGGGGTGAACGCGTAAGAGCGCACGGATGGCGCATGCGCCATC
>JAEZFE010000481.1 GCA_023437865.1 Pseudomonadota bacterium
CCTTGCGGTCGACGGCGTTGGCCAGGCGCTCATCGGCGGCGATGGCGCGGGCGTCGTTCTCCAGCCGCTGGACGGTGTTTTCCACCAGCTTGCGCCAGAAAATCTCCTGGCCGTTCAGCGTGGCCTCGGCATAGCGTTCGTCGGCCAGTTCCTCACTCTTCAGGCCGGCGAACATCAGGCCGCCGACCAGCAGGCAATAGGTTGCCGAAACGATCAGCGTTACGCGTGTGCGCAGCAGCATGGCGCCCCCACCCCTTCCCCGGTCGTGGCGGCAAAAGCATCCACCGCCAGTGACACCCCGCCCGGCACGAACCCGTTCAACAGCTCCGTGTACTCCCTGGGATCGTACAGCCGATACCCCTGCTGCCGGAAGGCGGCGAACTGGCCGGCATCAGGCAGCGACCCATAGATCCGCTGGGTGCCGTCCTGCATCCGCGGCTCGGGCCGCACACCCCGGCGCAGCCCGGCCAGCATGTCCAGGAAGACATCGAGCCCCGGCCGGTAGGTGTTGACCACATGCCACAGAAGCGAACGCCCGGCATCCACCTCCAGCCAACCAATCCCTTGGACCGGCCCGGTATCGATGCCCTCATCCACCCGGTGCAGCGTGCAGCCGATACGGCTGCTGCCCTCGATCAGGCCGCGGAAGGGCGCGAACAGGCCGGCATAGCGCGGCAGCGCGCCGGGATGCACGTTCCAGGTCCCGAGCGATGGAATGTCGAAGATGGTGCGTCGGAAGATCAGCGAAAAGCGCGCCGACAAGATCAGATCAGGAGCGAACTCGCGGATCATGGCCTCGGCACCGGGGCCGTTAATGTCGGTGATGACCTTGACCGGCACCGAGTAACGCCGGGCGATGCCGTCGAAGGTGGCAAGCGGTGCGTCGTCGCGCCCCGACAGATCCACCAGCGGGAAGATGGTGTCGATCGGCAGGTCGCGCTCCAGGAACTTCATCTCGGCCAGTTCTGGCACGGCCTTCTCGACCGGGCGGGTCTTGTCCGACAGCAGCACCATGACGCGGTCGCCGGCCAAAGCCGGCATCAGCTGATTAAGGATGAGCGCGCCGGCCAGATCCCGCTTGGTGCAGACCAGGATCTTCATTGGCCATCCCCGTCCAGGACCTCGGCCAGCCCCAGCAGGTTCATGGGCGGATAGAAGCCCAGGGCGCGCACCACCGGCATGTTGATGATCAGCGACAACCGCCTGGGCGGGTCGATGGGAATGTCGGCGGGAGCCTTTTTGTGAACCAGGACCTGCTCGGCCTTGTAGGCCGTCAATTGCCCCACAGTGTAATAGCGGTAGACGCCGCCATACATGGCCTTGGAGTTCAACACCGGGTTCTCGGCGGCGGCGAAGGTGGGCAGCCGATGGTCGAGGGCGGCCTGGGTCAGGATGTCCCGGTTGACGTTGATGAAGGTGTCGGGCGGGATATAGAGGAACTCCACCCCGGCTTTCTTCACCTCCTCAACCTTGGCCGGAATGCTGGCCGCCGACGGCTTGCCGTCCACCACCTCAACCGGCACCGCCACCAGGTCGAAATCCATCTGGCGGCCCAGCGCCTTCAACTCGTCTACCGCCACCTGGGAGTTCTTCTCCAGCGGATTGTAGACCATGCCCAGGCGCTGTACCGGATGGTATGACTGGATCAGATTTACCTGGGTTTCCATGGGCACCAGATAAGAGGTGCCGGTAATGTTGCGGCCCGACGATTTCAGGTCCGGCACCACCTTGGCGCCGACCGGCTGCGAGACGATGGCGAACACCGCCGGGATGTCGGTGATGTGTCTGGCCGGGTCCACCTTGTCATAGGGGCCCAACATTTCCTGCGTCACCGTGGTGCCCCAGGTGAACACCAGATCGACCCCCAGCGCCTTGGCCTCGGCCACGAATTCCGGCAGCTTGGACTTGTCCTGGCCGGCGTCGCGCACGATCAGCTCGACCGGGATGCCCTGATTGACGAAGTAATCCTTGAAGCCCTGGGCGCATTCCTCCCAACCACGGTACAGCGCCATGTAGATGCGGAAGGGTTTCTGCCGAGCGGCCTTTTCCGCCGCGCGCACGGGCAGCGCGGTAGCGGCGCCCAGGCCGGTCATCGCGGCCAGAACCTCACGGCGCCTCATGCCACTTCCTCCTCGGTCTCGATATGCGGCCCCGAACCGAAGCCCAGGGCAGCGGCGGCGAACACGCCGGCCAAGGCCAGGACCACCGCGCCCAGCGCCACCACCGCCCCCATCAGGCCCCACACCGGGATGAAGGCGGCGGCCAAGAGCGGCCCAGCCACCGAGCCCGCACGCTCGACCAGACGCACGAAGGCCAGCACGTTGGCCTCACCGTAGCTGCGGCATTCGGTCCAGCATACGTCGGAAACCGTGGCGAGCAGGGGCGAGGCCGACAGGCCGTGCGCCGCGCCCAGGGCCGCAATGGCGACCACCAGCGCCAGCCCCGGATCTGGAAGCAGCAGCGGAGCCAGCAGGCCGGCCCCGCCCACCAGTCCACCCAGCGCCACAAGGCTCACTCGCCAGCCGGTCATATCGGACAGCCTGGCGGCAACCGGCGCCACCACCACCATGACCAGCGGATAGATCACGGTCAGGCGGGCGATATCAGCCACATCCCAGCCGCCCCGCGCCAGCGCAACCGGCACCAGGAAGAAGCCGAAGCCGGTCAGCGCCATCTTTAACGGCACGGCGGCGAACAGCATCAGCACGGTGAAGCGCCAATTGGCGAACAGCCGCAGCATGGGGCGGCGCACCGCCGGTTCGGCCTGGCTGGGGGTGTCCACCGACAGCATGCGCGAGATCATCAGTCCCGCCAGGATCACCAGAGCAGCGGAAACGAAGAAGGTCGCGCGGTAACCGACCCGCTCGGCCAGCATGCCGCCGAGCGCGACGCCGCAGATGGAGGCCGACAACACAGTGCCGACGAACACCCCCACACCCTGGGCGCGGCTGCCCTGGCTGAGCGACGACATGATGTAGCCTTGGCAGGCCATGGTGACGACCGCATAACCGAAGCCGGTGACCGCCCGCCACAGCATCAGGTCGAGCATGCCGATGGAGGCGCCGGTCAGGACATAGCCGCCGATGGCCGGCACGAGGCCCATCAGGAACACCTTGCGGGCGCCAAACCGCTCGGTCAGGCGGGCTGCGGTCGGAGAGGCGATGGCGATGCAGGCCATGAACACGGCAATCGGCAACGCCATGGCCATCTCGGCACTGAGCCCGCCGAAAGCCGGCCCCACCTGACCAGCGAACAGTGGCAGAAACGAGCGCGACAGCTCCTCGGCGAAGATGAACAGGAACAGTGGCAGGCGGATATCGGTGCCGCGCCGCTCGGCCAGCGTCTGGGGCTTGCCGGTGGG
The DNA here is from genome assembly GCA_023437865.1 of Pseudomonadota bacterium. Taxonomy (GTDB): domain Bacteria; phylum Pseudomonadota; class Alphaproteobacteria; order Rhodospirillales; family Magnetospirillaceae; genus Magnetospirillum. The sequence continues at coordinate 3,362 of JAEZFE010000481.1, forward strand.
CGAGAAGCGGAAAAGGAAGTTGATGCGCGATTCGATCGCGCCAACCCGCTCGATCACGCCCTTGTCAAAATGGCCTTGCTTGACCTCGTCGATATAGGCCATCAGCCGGCGGTACACGTCGTCCACCGTGCGCAATGCGACAGCCACGCCGCGCACGAAACGGCCCACCTCGTCACCCGAGGCAACGGCCGGCAGGTGGGTCAAATCGCCTCGCCGGACCCGGTCCACCACCTCCCCCACCCGCTTCAGCGGGCTGGTGACGTTGGCGAACACAACGAACAGCAGGATTTCAAAGGCGATGATCAGCGACACCGCCATGACCACCACCCCGTCGACCAGGATGTCGATCAGTCGCGCCGGCACATAGGCCTGATCAAACCCCACATGGACATGGGCGATCACCGGCCCCTTGGGTGCGACCGGCAACGCCACGTCAACATAGGTGCCGATACTGGCTTTACGCCCTTCGGGCGGCACGTCGGGATCGGCGGTCTCATAATAGGGCTGAAGATCATACTTGTCGGCACTGCTCAGAAACAACACGCGGCCGGCCTTGTCGGCTATCGCGAGGTAGTGGATTTCCGGATTGGCCACCAACAAAGGCTCGAAGAAGGCTTCGACCGCCACCAGCTTGTCGATGGGGATGCCGTACCCCACCGCGCGCTCCACCTGCGAAGCTACGTCGCGGCCGATGGCGGCAGCCTTTCGGTCCATCTCGGGGATCATGCCCCGCTCGAACTCACCCATGGCGCGGACCGAGATGATCGCGAGCGGGGTGACCAGCACAAGCACAGCCAGGGCGAACAGGCGGATCAGGAGCGAGCGCGAGCTGTCGAGCTTCATGGGGTCCTCACGCCAACCGGTCCAGACGCTCGACCTCGGCGGCGGCATCTTCGATGGCCTCCACCGCCTCGCGGCTCTTGTTGCAGAACTCGGCGAAGCGCTCCTCGAAATCATCGGCGCCGGGGCCGGGATCGGCGCGGCCACCAGCCTCCATCACCTTGGCCAGGGTGGTCTCCATGGCGCCGAGCTTGCGGCCCACCACGCCCAGCATGGCATAGGCCGCCGCCACGCCGATCAGCGCGAAGGCAGCCAGCACGGCGGCGAATTCCAAAGCCAGGCCGGCGAGCACCTTGCCCAGTTCGCGCTCAAGGTAGGCGGCTGGGTAGCGTAGCACCACCGCGCCCTCAACCTTGCCCAGGTTGTTGACCAACGGCAGGCCTACCACCACCGCATCCTCGTCACGCAGCGAGAACGGCTGAGCGACGGCAGCCGCCAGCGGTTCGAGCCAGCGCTCAGGCACCCGCGCACCCACGGCGCCACGGTCGGTGCCGAACAGCATCTCGCCATTCGCCGCGTACACCTCGATCCCCAGGACTTGCTCGTCACGCGCCTTCTCAAGCTCGATGAGCTCCTGCACTTGCCGCAGTTGGCGCAAGTTGAAGCCCAGATTCATGCTGTCCTCGACGCGCTGCTTGATGGTGAAAACCACGAAGCTGTAACGCGAACGCACCAGCGAGCCGAGAACGTCCTCGAATTTGTAGTAGCCGAAAGCCGCGGTGCTGAGCATGGTGGCGGCCAAGATGGCCACCAATGCGACGGAAACTTTACGGGGGAGCGACCACGACATGGGTCACGCCAGCGCGCGGCGCGCCAATGCGCCGTCGCGTCCATACCATGCCGAGAACGCAGTGCGGTTCAACGTCGAGCCCCGTTATTTTCTAGCGCAGCGCCCAGAAAGGGTAGTGCCACTCCCCCATTGAGTTTATAGGACATTTGCGTGCAGCGGCCAAGGCGGCATCACCCCGCAGCGGAGAATAAGCCACCGACGCGACGCAGATGATAAAAAGCATCCCGCAAATCCCCGAGAGCATTGTGGACAAGACAGGCACCGATAAGGTCAATACCGTAGCAACCGACGAAGCAGAGCTGCCCATCGGTGTTTTCGATTCTGGCGTCGGTGGACTAACGGTGGCGGCGGCCCTGCGGCGGCGCCTGCCCCGCGAGCGGCTGCTTTACCTGGGCGACACCGCCCGCCTGCCCTATGGCAGCAAGTCACCGGCCACGGTCGAGCGCTACGCCTTGAAGGCTGCCCGCTTCCTGGCGGAACGCGGGATCAAGATGCTGGTGGTGGCATGCAACACCGCCACCGCGCACGCGCTCGCCTCGCTGACCCACGCCCATGCGGACCTGCCGGTGCTTGGAGTGGTCGAAGCGGGCGCCAAGGCAGCGGCACAGGCATCACGGTCAGGCCGCATCATTGTGGCCGCCACCGAGGGCACCTGCCGCTCGGACGCTTTCGCCCGCGCCATCATCGCCTGCCGGCCCGGCGCGCAGGTGGTCCAGGTCCCCTGCCCGCTGTTCGTCGCCCTGGCGGAAGAGGGTTTGACGGAAGGATCCATTGCCGAGGATATGGTGCGCCATTACCTGGCCCCCCATTTTACCGGTCCCCACGCCGCCGATTGCCTGGTGCTGGGCTGTACCCATTTCCCACTCCTGGTGGGGTCCCTGCGCAAGGTTCTGGGCGACGCTGTGGCAATGGTCGATTGCGCCGAAGCAGTCGCCGCCCAGGCGGCCAAGGCGCTGGCCCTGTCCTCGCACGGCCCTGGCAGCCTCAGCCTGATCGCCACGGACGCTCCCGACCGTTTCGGCCGCATAGCGCTGAAGCTGTTCCCCGCCCTGGGGGAGGTGCCGGACGTCGAGTTGGCGGACATTTAACCTCCCCCGCGCGGGGGGAGGGCCAATCCTGTGACCATATTCCCTTCCTAGCCTGCCAGCACGCGGCATAGACAAGGGTTTTCCCTTACTTCCCCCCGAAGATGCTCGGTTACCCCCGATGAACGGATTGAGGC
>JAEZFE010000514.1 GCA_023437865.1 Pseudomonadota bacterium
TCCTGGACCGGTTCGGCGCCACCGCCACTTTCTTTCTGACCGGCGAGCGCTGCGAGCGCGACCCCGAATTGGTAGCCGCCCTGGTAGCCGCCGGACACACCATCTACGGCCATGGCTGGAAGCACCATGACTTCGCAACCGACCCCGAGGAAGCGCTGAACCAGATGCGCCGGGTCGAGGAGCTATTGGCCCGTTTCCGGCCGACGCCCGACACCTATCTGATCCGCCTGCCCTATTTCGCCGGCTACAACCGGGTTTCCATCCACCGGGCGCTGAGCAAGTTCCATCCCAACATCCATTTCTGCTGGTGGAGCCACTCCATCCGCGACTGGGAACTGCCGGAGGAAGCCAAGGACCGCCTGCACTTCCTGCAATTGTGCGGCAACCGGGTGGATCGCATGCTGGACGATCCCGAATTGGCGGGTGGCATCATCCTGCTGCACGAAGCACCGTTCGGCATCGTCTCGCCGTTTAACGCGGAGATGGCTGGGGTGCTGCTACCCTTGATCCTGAATGGCCTGACCAAACGCGGCCTGCGGACCGTCCACATCAAACCAGTCGAGCAAACTTCGCTGCTGCGCCGCTGCGTGCTGCTTCCGGCTGACTGAACGACCTTAAGCAAACCCAGGTGAGGTCCCCTCATCAGGGTTTATCATCATGAACCAACCGCCATTGGCGGGCCATTTCCATGGGCGCGGCCGCTTCGACCAGAAGCGGCCAGCGATCCGAGCCCATCAAAGCTTCCAAGCTGGCATTGAAATCCGCGATGAAATCGGGCGCCACCCGCACGCGCGATAGCGCCGCCGAGACCGGTGAACGTCCCACTGCATGATCCAGCAGCCTGAGGCGATGCAGCACGCCCTGGGCACGCAGTTCCGCCACGTCGTGATAGGCGGTCACCACCATGCCGTCGAGGCCGCCATGGATCAGCTCGCGCAGCACATCGGCATCCCGCTGGAAGCGGTGGAGCGTCACCTCTGGCGCATGGTCGAGCAGAGCCAGCGGGCGCTGCCCCCGCACACCGAGCGTCTTACCGCGGAGGTCGGCAAGGCCTTGGAGCGGGAATTCGCGTCCGGCCTCCGTCGCGACGACCTCCCAGTCCTCCACCATGGCCGGTGACAGATCGAAGCTACAGGCATCCTCCACCGGCAGCGTCGCCACCATATCCACCAGTCCGGCGTTGATCGCCTGGAGCAAATCGCCAGGAGGCAGTTGCACATAGCGCGGTTTCGCGTTCAGCCGTGTCAAAACAATGTCCACCGCTTCAAGCACGATGCCCTTCGGCTTGCCATGCTCCATCCAGGCGAAGGCCGAAGATGCGAAACCCACCACGATGACGGCGGAACGCCCCAGCGAGGCCCGGCCGCCCACGGCACTGGGGATCAATCCCGCGCCCAAGGCGGCCAGCATGGCGGAGAATTGGCGACGGGTGGCGCGCATGATGGTTAGCTCTGGGCCGGTTGCTCGGGCTGCGGCTCGGCCGTCGGCGCCGGCGACTGGCGCTGCGGCTGCGCCGGCATCAGCGCCGGTTCGGGTTGGGGGGCAGGCTTTGGTTCGGCGGCGCGCGCCTTGGCCGCCAGTTCGGCGGGCGTGCAGGTCCCAGCCTTGCCGTCGGGCATCACAGCGCCGCACAGGCTGGCGCCGGCCAGCGAAACATTGGTGAACTTGGCGCCCTGGAACTTGGCGTCGCGCAGGTCAGCGCCGGCAAAATCCACCCGGTCCAGCCGTGCCTGCTCAAAATTGGCCCCTCGCAGCGACGCTTTACGGAAGTCGATACGGTCGAGCGCAGTGTTGGAAATGTCGGCGCCGTCCAACACGGCGTCGGGGAATTGGGTGTTCGATAGCCGCGCCCCGCGTAGATCGGCCTGGGCCAGCACGGCACCCTGGAATTCGGCATTCTCCATCCTGGCAGCCGATAATTTCGCCTCGCCCAAATTCGCTTGGCGGAACCGCCCCCCCACCAGATTTGCGTCGGACAGATCGGCACGCACCAGTGAGGTTGTGACAGCGTTCACACCCGAAAGATCCGCAGACCTGAAATTGGCCCGGTCCAGGCTGGCCATGGTTAGATCGGCCCGGCGCAAGGTGGCCTTGTGGAACACCGCCCCCTCGCCGCCCGCTTTGGTCAAATTGGCGCCATCCAGATCGGCCCATTCAAAGCGAGCCTGATGCAGAACCGCCGATTTGAACGACGACTGGTTGATATAGGACCATGAGAAATTGGCGCCATACAGATAGGCCCCGGCATAGTCGGAGCGCTTCATGTCGCGCTGGCTCAATTCCTTGAAACGCATGTCGCAATACTTGCATGCGCCTGACGCCGAGGGCACTCCCCCTCCCTGCTGCGCACAGCCACTGAGGCCGGCAACGAGGGCAATGGCGAGGATGCCCAGGGACACCGGCGAACGGAAAGCCATGCTGGCTCCTTTAGTAGTGCAAGAACTCAAGCGCCTGTTTCAGACGGTCCTCAAGGAGCCGCATGTCAGACCACGTCTCAAGCTCTACATCACCAGTCCTAAATTCGCGGTAAAGGCTGTTCCCTTGCAGGTGTCTAAAAATGGCTGACCAGTTCGGATATGGTTTGAACCAGTCAGAATAACGCGACCTGAGATTTTCCAGTGACCTCTGGTCCGGCGTTAACGACTTATCATATTCTTCGCGGGCGCTGTCCGGCTGATAGACGTATTGTGGCGGACGCGGGGTCATGAGGATCAACACCGAACTCTGGAAACTGCGGGTCTGCTGGCGCGAGAACAGGTATTGCAGCAGCGGCACATCCTGCAGCCCCGGAACGCCATCGCGTCCCACCTCGTCCTCCTTCTGGCTCAGACCGCCCAGGATCAGCGTCTCGCCATAGCGCATGACCACATTGGCGGTGACTTTGTCCTTGCTGGTCTGGATCTGGTACTGGAAGTTCACATTGTTGCTGGGCGATTGCAGGAAAGTGCGCTGGGCGAAGACATGCAGCTTGAGCCTGCCGTCAGTCAGCAGCGCCGGGATCACCATCAGCTTGACGCCGATTTCCTTCTGAATGTTGACCGACTGGCCGCCCACCTGGGCGTTGGCCACCGCCGCCGCGTCCAGTTCGACGCCCGAGAAGAACTCGGATGGCTTGCCGGCCAGGCCAATCAGCGTGGGGCGCGCCAGAATCTGGTTGTTCTGATTGCTGGCATTCAGGATGTTCAGCGTATAGGTGATCGAGGGGATGGTCAGCGCCCGGGTGATAGTGCTGTTGTCCGCCTCCTTGTTGACGGTGCGTGAAAAGGCCGGCGCCGACAGCCCCTGGCCAGCGGCTGCACCGCCGAACTGGATGGAGAGGCCGTTCAGCAGGTTAACGCCCTTGTTGGTGAAGATGTCCTCGGAGGTGCCGATCATGATCACGTCGATGACCACCATCTTGTCCTCGCTGCCGGGCGCGGTGGGCACGTCGCGGGCGGGCAGGCTTAGATCGCTCCCTTCGGTATAGGGGCTCTCACTACTGCCGTAGGTACTGCCGCCATATCCGCCGCTACCATAGCCGCCGCTGCCCACAGCGTTTGGGCCATAGGCCGAGCCGTATTGCACCGGCTGGATCGAGGGCGCGATCTTGTTGAACTGATCCCATTCGTCAATGCGGCGGCTCAGACTGTCGCCGGCCTGAGGCGGGGCGGCGTCGCGGTAGAGCTGAAGGTAATGCGAGGCGCGGTCGGTCTGGTTCAGCGCCGCCATGGTCAGCGCCGCCGTACGCAGCGCCGAGCGCGGCAACCGGCCGCCCGCCTTCTCCATGGCCTCGATCGCCGCCGCCGCGTCGTCGGGGCGGCCCGAGCGGTAGGCGGCATAGGCGAAGGCCGACAGAATGTCCTTATCGGCTGGGCGGTAGATCAATGCCTCCGCCAGATCGCCCTTACCCCGCTCGAAATCGCCCAGGTCCAGCCGCATACGGCCCCGGAAGTAATAGGCCAGCCAATTGGTCTTGTCGAAATTGATGGCCTGCGCGTAGCCCTGCTCAGCGATGTCGAAGGCTGGCCGATTCCCCCGCAACGCCTGCAAGTGATAGATGATCGCGTTGATCAGATGGTAATAGGACCGGTCTATGCGCTGCTGAAGCGCCTTGTTGATACGATCTGAAGCCTCCGCCAGGCGGTTCTTCATCAGCAGATCGACGGCCTCACGCGCCAGCCGGTCGGGCTCTGCCTGTTCGGTGACGGCGTCCGTCGCCATAGGCGCGAGCGCAGTAGAATGGTCTGGCGCACAGCCCGCCAGCACACTCGTCCCCAACAGGGCAGCAAGCGCTCGGTGGCGAAGGGATTTGCGCATTCCCGTTTCCTGGAGGGCAAGAACAACCCCGCCGGTTGGCGTGCGGCGCCCGGCGGGCCTCGGACCGCTTGGGCCTGGGCGCGGGCCGCCCGGCGTTCCTTTATGTGCCGCCCCGTCCCTTCGGTGTCCACTAGCCGGGCTGCCTAGGATTGACCAAAGGGCTTGGGTCGGACAGCCAGCAGCTTATGTGCCTGCCTGCCAAGAACCCAAGGTTCCCCCCGATGTTGTTGGTTGAGGACTACCCCTTGGTTCAAGGCGTGGAGACATCGATGGCAAACAAGTCATTCCGCTGGCTGAAAGGCGCTGCGGCAGGGTTGGCGGTGATAGGCGCCAGCCTGCTGGCGGCGGAAGGGTCCGCCCAGGCCCAAACGACGGCCACCCTCCCCTCCAACATCCTGTTCATGAGCGACTGGAGCCGCCTGCCGGCCACCGGATCGGCCAACAACTGGCGTTACTCACACATCTGGACGAAGGACCGCATCCGTTACCTGACAGACCCAACCTCGCCCAAGAAGGGGATCGTCGGACGCATCGAGGTCCGCCCTGGCGACAAGGTCGGCGGCTGGAGCGGTGAACGCGCCGAATATCTGGCCATGCAGGACGCACGCGGCCAGCAATCCCCCATCACCACTCAGTCGGGCCATGAGTATTACGGTGTGGCCATCAAGGTCCCGGTCGGCTGGCAGGCTCCGCAGAAAAGCGGCAGCGGCACCTGGGGCATCTTCATGCAGTTGCACGGTCCCGACAACCTAGGCGGCGCCTCGCCCTCCATCGCGCTGCTGGCCGAAAATGACTATCGCATCCAGCTATGCGGCGGCGACCTTCTGGACGGCGGCACCCGCAGCAGCAACCGCGGCCCGGTGAAGTATTCCTTCACCAACGGCGCCCTGAACCAGGGCAAATGGGTGCAGTTCATGGTCGACGTGGTTTGGTCGGCGACCAATACCGGCTATGTGGCGGTTTATCGCCGCGACGAGGGCCAGACAAATTGGACCCGCGTGTTCGAGCGCCGCGGCACGCCGACCCTTCAGTACCATTATCGCCAGGCCGTGGGCCCCCATTACTGGAAAGTCGGGTTCTACCGCTCGCCCAGCTCCATCACCAACGTGCTGTACATGGGGCCGTTCGTGCGGGGCAAAACCTTCGCTGACGTGGCCCAGGCCGCTTTCGGCCAGCGTTAAATCCGTTCCGGCTGCCCGGAGATGCAGGGGGGCATCTCCGGGCCAAGCCTTCATCCCTCCCATTCCGCCTCGTCCGTCCGCGCGCACAGCACCCGCGGGCATAGGCATGTTTCACACCGCTTACGCTCCCAGAACCAAGCGGCAATGGTCGTTTGAGCAATTCATTTTGCGCCTGCGGTTGAGCCAGGATCATCCCACCAAAGAGCTCCGTTCCCCCGACAATTCTTCGGAGATCCGAATGCCTTCCTCGCTCGCGCCCCGCACCTCCCACGTGAGTTCAGATACCGAGGACGCAGCCATCCGCGAAAGAATCACCGCCTACATCGTGGACAATCTGCTTCTTGGAGCGAGTGACGGCATCCAGTCGGATGCCTCGCTCCTCGGCACCGGCATCCTCGACTCCACCGGTGCGCTGGAATTGGTGGCCTTCCTTGAACAGGAATTCCGCCTGACCATCAAGGACAGCGACCTGACCCCGGAGAACCTTGATTCCGTCGCGCGCATCGCCGCCTTCGTTCAGGCCAAGCAGGCCGGAGGGAAGGGCTGATGCTGGTCCACGATCACCTCCGCGCCACCGCCCGGATCAGGCCCGACAAGCCGGCACTGATCGTGGGCGATCAGCGGTTCAGCTTTGCCGAGATCGATCGTGCGAGCGACCGCCTGGCGGCCCGTTTTCAGCGCCTGGGCATGACGCGGGGTGATCGGGTCGCGACCCTGTTGGAGAACTCGGCGGAATTTGTCATCACCCTGTGGGCCGCGTTCAAGGCGGGCGCGGTGTTCGTGCCGATCGCGCACGGCACCCATACCGACCGGCTGCGCTTCATCTTGGAGGATTCCGGCGCACGCTGCCTGGTGGCAGCCCCCGCGCTCAAGGGGCGGGTGTCCGGCGCCGCTTCGGGGGTGGAGCTGCTGTGGGCCGGCGAAGACGGTTGGGCCGACGACTTGGGCCCGCTATCCGCCCCCCGGCTGATCGACCAGGATCTGTGCATGATCCTCTACACCTCGGGCTCCACCGGCCAGCCCAAGGGCGTGATGATGACCCATGCTGCGGTCAGCAACAACTTGACCGCCATCGCGTCCTACCTGGGCAACGTCCCTGAAGACGTGATCCTGTGCGTGCTGCCCGTCACCTTCAACTATGGCCTGTTCCAGATCCTCTCCGGAGCCCACGTGGGGTATTGCGTGGTTCTGGAGAAGGGCTTCGTCTACCCCTTTGAGGTGCTGAAGCGTATTGGCGAGCACAAGGTCACCGGCATGCCTGGCGTGCCTGCGCTGTTTGCGACCATGCTGCAATTCGCCCCGTTCGACGGGCTGGACATGAGCTCGCTGCGCTACCTCACCAACGCAGCAGCCCCCCTGCCGCCAGCCCATATTGCCCGTCTGCGCGAGCTGCTGCCCAAGGCCACCATCTATTCCATGTACGGCCTGACCGAATGCGCCCGCGTGTCCTATCTCGACCCCGCCCAGATCGAGCCCAAGAGCGCCTCGGTCGGCCAGGCCCTCCCCAACGCCGAGATCTACCTGGTGGACGACATGGGCGACCGCGTGCCCCCCGGCGAAGTGGGCGAGCTGGTGGTACGCGGAGCGGGCCTGATGCGCGGTTATTGGCGGCGCCCGCGCGAGACCGCGCGGGCTCTGGCGGACGGCGGGCTACCGGGCGAGAAGGTACTGATGACTGGCGACCTGTTCCGCATGGACGCGGACGGCGACCTGTTCTTCGTCGGTCGCCGCGACGAAGTGTTCAAGTGCAAGGGCGAGAAGGTGGTGCCGCGCGAAGTTGAGAATGCGCTGCACGAACTGGAGGACGTGGCCGAAGCCGCCGTGATCGGCGTGCCCGACCCGGTGGAGGGTATGGCGCCCAAGGCCTTCGTGGTGCTGCGCGCCGGTTCGACCCTGACCGAGCAGGCGATCCGCCGCCACTGCCGCGCCCGTTTGGATGCGCAGATGGTCCCCAAATGGGTGGTGCTGTGCGACGGCTTGCCCAAGACCCCCTCGGGCAAGATCACCAAGAGCGCACTTGCCGCCCAGGCAACGGAGTAGACCCCACATGTGCGGAATTGCCGGATTGCGGGCCCGCCCAGGCGGTGCGCCGCCGAGCCTGGACGCCCTCAAGCGCATGGTCGCCGTATTGTCCCATCGCGGACCAGACGGCTATGGCCTCTACCGCGACCCCCAGGTGGGCTTCGGCCATGCCCGGCTGTCGCTGATCGATTTGGAGGGCGCCGCCCAGCCGCTGCGTAACGGCGACGGCACGGTTTGGCTGTGCTTCAACGGCGAGGTGTTCAACTACCTCGAACTGCGCCAGCACCTGCTGGATCTGGGCCACAAATTCTACACCGACGGCGACGGCGAGGTGATCGTCCAGGCCTATGAGCGCTACGGTGCCCAGGCGTGGAGCATGCTGAACGGCCAATTCGCCTTCGCCCTGTGGGACAGCCGTTCGCGCAATCTTTGGCTGGTGCGCGACCGTCTGGGCATCCTGCCGCTGTACTACGCCTGGCGACCCGACGGCTCGCTGGCGTTCGCCTCGGAAGTCAAGGCGCTGTACGCCGATGGCGTCATGCCTCAGCGCTTCTCGGCGCGGGGCCTTGCCGAGGCATTCAGTTGCTGGTCCACCGCGGCACCCCATACGGTGTTCGAGGGCGTGCGCCAGGTCCGCCCGGGCGCCGCCCTGCGCATCCATCCCGAAGGCACTGAGAGCGAAAAGGTGTTCTGGCAGCCCTCGGGCGCGGTCAGCGATTGCCGGTCGCTCGACGACGCTGTGGACGGGCTTGAGCACCTGCTGTCCCAGGCGGTCAACATCCGGCTGCGGGCAGACGTGCCGGTCGGCGCCTATATCAGCGGCGGGCTCGACTCATCGGTGCTCGGCAGTTTGGCCGTTGAGCAATCGGCGGGGCCCGTCGAGACGTTCGGCATCGGCTTCGCCGACCCGCGCTTTGACGAGACGCCCGAACAGGAGCGCATGGTCCGCCACCTGGGCACCCATCACCACGGCACGCTGGTGGGCGGCGGCGCCATCCGCGATGCGCTTGAGGATGTGGTGTGGCATCTGGAGATGCCCAGTTTGCGCACCTCGCCGGTGCCGCTGTTCCTGCTGTCGCGTCTGGTCCGCGACAACGGCATCCGCACGGTACTGACCGGCGAGGGCGCCGACGAACT
>JAEZFE010000523.1 GCA_023437865.1 Pseudomonadota bacterium
TGGCCGAACTGTTCGAAGACGCGGCGGCGCGCCTCGGCCGGCACGCCGGGGCCGGTGTCGTCCACGACGAAGCGAAGGGTCGGGCGCTCGGTCGTGCCGCCGGTGCGCGCGACGGCCAGGCGCACGCCGCCCGTCGGCGTGAACTTCACCGCATTGCCCGCCAGGTTGAACAGGATCTGCCGCAGCCGTACCGGATCGCCCAGGATTGTCACCGGCAGGCCCGGATCCACGAAGGCAGCAAGCCTGAGCCCCTTCTTCGATGCCGCGGGGGCCACGAGTTGGGAGACACCGTCGATCAAATGCGGAAGATCCACGGCGACCCGTTCCAATTCGAGGCGACCCGCTTCTATCTTCGAGAAATCCAGCACGTCGTCGATGATGCTCAGCAAAGCCAGACCGGATTCGCGGATGGTGCCGATCAGCGCCTCCTGCTCGCTGTTCAGCGGCGTGTGGCCCAACAGCTCCAGCATGCCGATGACACCGTTCATGGGCGTGCGGATCTCATGGCTCATGGCCGCCAGGAACGCCGATTTAGCCCGGTTGGCGGCCTCGGCCTGTTCCTTGGCCAGTGTCAGTTCACGGATGGCGGTGGCGCGTGCGCGGGCAGCCTCCTGGAACTTGGCCAGCACGCGGTTGAATACGGCGGCGATTTCGGCGGCTTCGGTGGCGGGTGCCACCGGCACGACCGGACGGGCCGAGGTGCCGTGCTCATGGGCCTCCATCTGGGTCAGCAAATCCTGAAGCGTGCGGCGCTCGATTTCCTCCTCGCGGGCCAATGCCTCGGCGCGCTCCTTCTCCAGCCGTGCTTTCTCCAGCGCGTCGCGGCGGAATACTTCGACCGTCCGGGCCATGGTGGCCAGTTCGTCGGGCAGGTCGCGGTCTTCGATGTCCCGGCCCCAATCGCCGCGCGCGCCCGCCTCCATGACCTCGCGCAGGCGCATCAGCGGCTGGCGGATGGATTGGCCGATGGCCCAGCTTGCCAGCGCACCAAGCAGCAGCAGCGCCAGCCCCAGAGTGGCGCCCGCACCGGCCACCTGCATCAGCAGGCGGTGGGATTGCTGCTGCAGGACCTCCTCGCGCTCATGGCCCTTGGCGATCAGGTGGTCAATGGCCACGGCCATGATCGCCTGGTTGGAATCCACTTCGTTGGCGAGAATGCGGGTCCGGTCGTCCATCGCCCGCGAGATTGCCTCGACGCCCTCGTCCAGCGTCACCGCGCGCGAGGCGATGACGTCGAGTGCGTCGCGCTGCAGGTCGCTGTTGGCCAACTCCACCAGCACCGGCGTGGTCTGGATCAGCCGGGCCAGGGCATCGTGGGCGGCAGCCGCGCGGACGGGGCCTGGATTGAAGTAAAAGGTGTTGATGGAGATAACCGCCTCGACAAAGTCCTCATGTGACTTCACCAGGGCGGGCGCAAGCGGAGTGCTGGGGCGGGTGCGAGCGGTTGTGTTGAGGATGGCATAGAGACCCGACATCTCGCTCGCGGTATGGACGATCTGGCTTTCGTAGATACGGGCGATCTCGGCGTTGATGCTTTTGAGCTGCTGGAAGCCCGCCACGAAGCGCCGCGCCGCTTCGTTCATCTGGGCAATTTCGTCGGACATGCGCTGGTCGTGAGTAGTCGCGGCCAGGGCGGTGAACAAATCCTCCGAGCGGCGGCTGATTTCCTTCAGCAGTTCGTCGGTGGGGTTGTTGAGGTACTGACGGATCAGGCTTTGCAGGCGGCTGGCCTGGGCGTCGATATCCGACAGCGACCTGCCGCGCTGCTGCACCAGGCGTAGCTCTTCCAGATCGGTCTGCACTAAGCGGGCGCCCTGCCAGCCCAGCATACCCACGGATAGGGCCACCAGCGCATTGACCGCCACCACCAGCGGGATGCGCCAGGCGATGGGAATGAAGCGGATCCAGCGGTTCAGACCGCCTTCCCGGTAGAATGCCGCTTCCATGGGCCGGCTTACTCCACCGCCTGTATGCGCTGCGCCTGGCAGGACGGCCAATTATGTTCGGCCCCGGTGATGATACCCGTGGACAGCCCCACCGCCAGCTGACCGTAGGGCAGGGGAGCCGGCTGTCCGCCCAGGACGATGACCATGGCTGCGGCCAAGGTGGCGGGTAGACAGGCCACCCCCTCGGCAAGCAGGGCTCTCATGGTCACGGTGGCGCCTACTCCCCCAGTTGAACGCCATGGCATCATTTGCCTATCAATCGTTTGTAGACCTCTCGCGGCGTCAAGGGAAGGCGCTATTTACCGCTCGTCTAAGCGGCGCATAGGAGCCATGACGGTTACTGCGTTGACCGCCCAGCGCAACCATAAGAATATGTGTCCATCTGGGAGATTGAAAAAAGTCACGTCAATGCGACTAACGCTTCATACGGATTATGCGCTGCGTGTCCTGGTCCATGTCGGGCTGCGCGGGGGGGAACTCGTCACCATCAACGAGATTGCCGACACCTACGGTATCTCCAAAAACCATCTGACCAAGGTTGTCCATCAGCTCGGCCGTTCCGGTTATCTCGAGACTGTGCGTGGCAAGTATGGTGGTGTGCGTTTGCTGGTCGCGCCGGGTGACGTGCGCCTAGGCGACTTCATCCGCCGCACCGAGGAGGATTTCGCGCTCGCCCGGTGCATGCGCGATGACGATCACGACAAGTGCCTGATCGAAGGCTCGTGCGTGGCCCGCAAGGCGTTCGGCCAGGGGCTGGCGGCCTTCTTCAGCACGCTCGACAACTACACCCTGGCCGACATGCTGGCCGCTGAAGTGTGTCAGGCCGCGGATTGCATGCCTGCCTGCGCTTGATTTTCCCCTGAATTCGCTGCCACCAGTTCCGCCGCTCGCGGAACTGGTGTATGCCATGCCTTGGGATTAGCAATCGGGGGTGCGCCAATGTCCGGACTGGAAACCGACAACGAAAACGAACGCCGGGTCATCGGCGAATTCATGGAGGAACTGCGCGATACCGCCAGCGCCCTTCAGGTGCTGCTGGGTAACCTGCGCTCCAAGAGCGTAACGGCCGAGGAAGGCCTGGCTACGCTCAAGCGCGACGCCGGCAACCTCCGCAGCCAAGCGCAGGCGCTCAACTTGCCCATGGTCAAGCTGGTGACGCACCGCCTCGACGAATATGTGGGTGAGCTGAAGATTGCTGGCCCCGCCGAGTTGGACGAGATCCAGGTGTTCGTCGACCGCATCGAGAAGCTGGCCGACGGCGAGGAGGTCACCGACGCCGACATGCCGGCGCTGGTTCGCGCCCTGCCGGCCAAGCGTTCCGCCGACATCGATTTCGGCATCATCGAGCAGAAAAATATCGAAGTTCTGCTGGTGGTCCCCGAGAAGGCCATGAGCCGCATCATTGAACGCGAGTTGGCCGCTTGCGGTTATCGCACCTCGGTGGTGCGCAATCCGTTCGAGGCTTTGGAAACCGCCGTCCGGACCAAGCCCGACATGGTGGTCTCCTCTATGGAACTGGGCGTTCTGACCGGCGTCGATCTGGGTTGCGCGTTGGCCGCCATGCCGGTCACCCAGGGCATTCCGTTCGCCGTGCTGACCTCCTATTCCTGGGGGCACCCCAAGCTGGCCGGCCTGCCGCCCCGTGCGGCGTTGATCCGCAAGGGGCCGCAATTCGGCGACGATCTGGCCGAAAGCTTGGCGCGGTTCAACATTACCTGACCCAGGAAGCCCCCTCCCTCCTTGCGGGAGGGGGCTTTTCCGTCTTGGGAGCGGCGCCTACCGCTCCCGGAACGCCTCATGCCTGAGCTTCAGCACCGGCTTGACCAGATATTCCATCACCGTGCGGGTGCCGGTGTGGATGTCCACGGTGGCCTGCATGCCGGCGGTGATGGGGCGCTTGCTGTCCTCGTCGCCCAGATAGGCGCGGTCGGTCTGCACCACGACACGGTAATAGGGCTGGTTGTCGGGACCCATGGTGGTGTCCGGCGCCACCAGGATGACCTCGCCCTCCAGCCCGCCATAGGTGGTGTAGTCGTAGGCCGACAGCTTTACCGTGGCCTTCTGGCCCATCTGCACATAGCCGCGGTCCATGGGGTTCAGCTTGGCGTCGATTTGCAAACGCTCGTGCAGGGGGACGATTTCCATGATGGGGTCGCCCGGCTTGACCACACCGCCGATGGTGTTGGAACGCAGATTTTTGACGATGCCGTCGATGGGACTGGTGACCTGGGTGCGGCGCTGCTGATCCGAGGCCTGACTGAGTAGCTCGCGGGTACGCGCGATGCTGAGTTCGGCGTCGGACAGTTCTCCCTGGATGGTGCGGAAGAACTTGGCCTGTTCCTCCTCGATGCGGTTCTTGGCCTCGGCTTGGGCGGCCTGGGCGCGCGGCATGGAGGCGCGCACGCTTTCCAGCTGGCCCTCCAATTCCTCGGCGGAGGCCTGAAGCTGAACATGCTCCATCTTGGCGGTCAGGCCCGACTTCATCAATTCGCTCGACATGCCCAGGCGTTCCCGGGCTAGGCGCAGATTGGCGGCGATAGCGCGCTGGCGGGTTTCCAGTTCCTGGATTTCCAACGTCTTGCCGCGTGCCTGATCGGCCAGCACCGCCATGGTCGCCTTGAAGGCCTGGCGGCGGCTTTCGAAATTGCGGGTTTCCGACGCGACCAGGGCGGGCTGGCGCTTGGCCTCCTCGGCGGGGAAGGTGATGGCAGCGGCGGCGCCGACCTCGGCCTGCAGGCGGGCCCGCTGCAGCATCTGGCCGTCCAGCCGGACCTGCAATTCGTCGCGGTTAATGGAATTGGCCGACAGGTCCAACTGGATCAGCGGCGCGCCTTCCTTCACCTCGGCGCCATCCTGCACGTAGATGTCGCGGACCACGCCGCCCTCCAGGTGCTGGATGACCTTGACCTTGCCCTCGGGCACCACTTCACCATTGGCAATGGCGACCTCGTCCAGGTGGGCAAACAATGACCACCCCAAGAACAGGGCCACCAGTGCGATGACGAAGCGGGCCATGGGCCGCCACGAGGCCAGCGGATAGGAATTGGACAGGGCCAGCAGCGGGCCGTCGCCATGATGGGGCTGGGGATCGACCGGCGCCAGCACCGGGCCGGACGGGGTCAGCCAGCGCCAGCATGTCCGCAGGACTTCGCGCCGCTGGGGGCGCCCTTGCGGACCCAGCCAGCGCAGCACGTCGCGCAACGTCACGGCGATGTCACCCAGGCGGGCCTTGGTCTCGGGGGTCATGCGTCCACCTTCGCGGGGCTGGGCTTGGCCTGCGGCTGGGGCCGGGGGCCGAACAGGCGGGGCAGGATTTCGGTGGCGGGGCCGGCGGCGACCAATTGGCCGCGCTCCAGCACGACCACGTCGCGGCAGGCCGGCAGCAGCACCGGCGAGTGGGTCACCACGATGACCGTGCGGATCTGCGCCAACTGGCCCAGGGTGGTGCGCAGGTCATCCTCGGCTTGGCGGTCCAGGCTGGCCGAGGGCTCATCCAGCAGCAGCACCGGTGGGTCGCCCACCAGGGCGCGGGCGATGGCGATGCGCTGGCGCTGGCCGGCCGACAGGCGCGACCCCGCTTCGCCGATACCGGTGGCGTAGCCGTCGGGCATGTCGGCGATCACGTCATGCACGCCGGCGGCCTTGGCGGCAGCCAGGATCTGCTCGTCGGTGCAGCCCGGCGCGCCATAGGCGATATTGTCGCGCACACTGGCGTTGAACAGCAGGGTTTCCTGGGGCACATAGCCCATCCAACCCGCCAGTTCGGCGCGGGTGAACTGCGCCATGTCGGCGCCGTCCAGCAGCACCCGGCCTTCGCTGGGCGTGGATAGGCCCAGCAGCACCTTCAGCAGGGTTGTCTTGCCGCTGCCGTTCTTGCCCAGAATGGCGGTAACGCCGCCCGGGCGGATCTCCAGCTTGTCGAGCGACAGCGTGGGCGCCTGCTTGGGGTCGTAGGCGAACACCACCTTGTCCAGTGCCAGACGGCCCGACGGGCGCTGGTGTTGGATCACGCTCGCCACCCGTTCCTCATCCTCGGCGAACACATCGGACAGACGATCGACCGCCTGACGCACGGAACCAAAGGTTTTCCACGCTCCGACCAACTGGTTGATAGGGCCGTACAGGCGCGACGACAGCATGTTGCACGCCACCAGCGCGCCCATGGTCAGCTCGTGGTCCATGATGAACACGGCGCCCACCGTGGTCAGCATGATGCTGGCCATCTGGGTCAGCTCGGTGCCCAGGTTCACATAGCCGTCGGCTACCGCGCCGCGCTGGATGGAATGTTCGATGGCGCCGGCCTGGCGCTGCTCCCACAGCGGGCGGATGGCGCGGTCCAGCGACACCGCCTTGACCGTGCCGCGCCCGGCAATGATCTCGGCCACCAAGGCATCGCGGCTGGCGGTGACGTTCTTTTCGCGCTTGGCGGAATCCGCCAGAGAGCGGCCTGACCGCCATGCCAGCACCATGAACAGCGCGAACATGATGACGAAGACCACAGCCAGCGGACGGCCAATGACGAAGATGATGCCCAGGAACACCAGCACGAAGGGCAGGTCGGCCAGCAGGATGGCGGTGGCTCCCGACAGCGTGTTGCGCAGCAAATCCACGTCGCGGAACAATTGCTGCCAGAAGCTGGCCGGGCGGCTTTCCAATGTGCGCAGCGGCAGGCGGGTCAGCTTGTCGAACAGCTTGGTGCCCACCTCCACGTCGATGCGCAGCGCCACCATCTGCATCACGCGTCCGCGCGACTGGCGCAGGACGTAGTCGAACGCCAGCACCAGCGCCATGCCGATGAACAGGCCCTTCAGCGTTTCCACGCCGGAATGGCCGATGACGCGGTCATAGACCTGCATGACGAAGATGGGTGCGGCCAAAGCCATCAGATTAAGGAACAGCGATGCCGTCAGCAGCTCGCGGGCCACGGGCCGCAAGGGGGCGACGATGGCCTTTAGCCAGCCGTGCTTGTCGTTGTCAGTGCTCATGGCGAGACGATTGCTCCGCGAGCGGGCTTAGGCAAATGAAAAATGGACGGGAGCCCGGTTGTCTGTTTGACCGGCACTGTTGTAGCCTGCCGGTCATTGTCGAATTCTGAAGGGGGGATGGGGATGGCGCGCGGGCCAAAGCGGAAGCGCTTTAACTTTTCGCTGGCCGCCATGGGCCGATGGGCGGTCAAAGGCGGCCGTCCGGTGGCCTTGCTGCTGCTGATCCTCGCTCTGGTGTGGCGCGGCGCCGATCCCGGCGGCTTCCTCGAAATCGGACGCGCCAAGGTATTCGACTTCTATCAGAAGGTTCATCCGCGCGAGCGTCCCGAGGACCGCCCGGTGGCGGTGGTCGATATCGACGAAGCCAGCCTGGCTGCCATGGGACAATGGCCGTGGTCGCGTCTGGTGGTCGCCGAGATGGTGGCCAACCTGTTCAATGCCGGGGCCACCGTGGTGGCGTTCGACGTGGTGTTCGCCGAACACGACCGGCTGAGCCCGGCCAAGGTGGCCGAGTCGCTGGGGGGGCTCGATCCCGCCACGGCCAAACGGCTGCG
>JAEZFE010000541.1 GCA_023437865.1 Pseudomonadota bacterium
GGCCATGACCGGCGAAAGCGTTTCAGTGGCGAAGTCGCGCGGCGCCAACGTGCTGTCGGGCACGCTGGTCGAGGAAGGCCGGCTGTCCATCTATGCCGAGCAGGTTGGCGGCCACACCGCCGCCGCCCGCATCGCCGACTACGTCGAGCAATCGCTGACCGCCAAGAGCGAGGCCCAGCTTGAAGCGTCGCGCATGGCCGACCGTCTGGTGCCGCTGGTGTTCGGCATGGCCGGCGCCTCGCATCTGATCTCGGGCGATTGGCGCCGCGCCGCCTCGGTGCTGCAGGCCGATTATTCCTGCGCGCTGAAGCTGGCCACGCCGGTGGCGTTCAAGTCGGCCATGTACGCCGCCGGCCAGTCGGGCATCCTGGTCAAGGGTGGCAGCGCCCTGGAGCGGCTGGCCCAGGCCGACACCTTCATTTTCGACAAGACCGGCACGCTGACCACCGGCCAACTGGAAGTCACCGACGCGCTGGCGTTCGATTCGACCTACACCGCCGATGACGTCATCTGCCTGGCCGCCTCGGTGGAGGAGCATTACTTCCACCCGCTCGCCATGGCGGTGGTGGCCGCTGCCCGTGAGACCCACAACCGCCACTTCGACCACCAGGAAGTGGAGTTCATCGTCGCCCACGGCGTTGCCAGCGTCATCGACGGCAAGCGGGTGGTGGTCGGGTCGCGCCATTTCGTCGAGGAGGACGAGGGCATCGACATCTCTGCTCACCGGGCGACCATCGAGCGCCTGTACCGCGAGGGCAAGACGCTTCTCTATATTGGCTTCGGCGGTCGCCTCATCGGTATCCTGGCGCTCAAGGACAGTGTGCGCGATACCAGCGCCGCCACCGTCGAGCGCCTGCGCCAGCTGGGCGCGAAGAAGATCCTGCTGCTGACCGGCGACCATTACGACCGCGCCGCCGAACTGGCCGAGCTGCTGGGCCTCGACGGTTTCCACGCCGAGCTGATGCCGCAGGACAAGGCCCGCATCGTCACCGAGCTGACCGCCCAGGGCCACCGCATCGCCTTCATCGGCGACGGCATCAACGATGCGCCCGCCCTGGCCGGTGCCCATGTGGGCATCGCCATGCAGCGCGGCGCCGATATCGCGCGGCTGACCGCCGACGTGGCGCTGCTGGAGGACGACATCGCCCGCGTGGCCGATGCCAAGGCGATCGCAGTGGCGGCCATGGAGCGCATTGCTTCCAATTACCGCCTGACGGTGGGGCTGAACACCGGCATCCTGGCCGCCGCCGCCTTCGGCCTGTTGTCGCCCATCGCCACGGCGGTGCTGCACAACGGCACCACGGTCGGCATCCTGCTCAACGCCCTGCGCCGCAAAGGAGGGCGCAGCGCTTAAGGGCGGTCACGCCGTTTCGCTCGTCCCCGTTGCACCCACGCTCTTCAGCGCGTGCATGAAGGCGCCCAGGCCCGACCGGCGCACCGGTACGAACGGTTTCTCCCACCGTTTGCACAGGCGCTTGAGCTGGTCGTGGGCCATGTGGCTGACGCAATCGACCGGGAACATCACCGCATCGGCCTGGCTGAGCAGGCCGGACAGGCGGCCGACATTCTCCTCGAAGCCGCCGTCGTGGTGGACCAGCACGCCGTTGCAATCCTCCACCAGCTTGCGGATGTGCTGAACCTGACCGTTGCGCCCGCCTACATAGAGGATACAGCGGCCGCACAAATCCGGCCGCCCGCAGGCTTGGTCGCAGGCGGCAAGCCCGTCATGGGCGGCCGGGCCGGTCACGGAAGTCTCAAGGGCGGCAAGTTCCGCCCTTGCCTCGGCGGCTTCGCTGCGCAGGGCGGTGCGCTCGGCTTCGGCTTCCCGGGCGCGCTTCTCGGCCTCGCGGGTGGCTTGCTCAGCGGCCTTGCGCATCTCGCCCTCCTGCGCGAGCTGGCAGCGCAATTCTTCCACCATGGCCCGCAGGCCGGCCATCTCGGCGGCGGCGTGGGCGGCGTGGGCCAGCTTGCGGCATTCGGCAATCTCGTGCTCCAGGCGGTCCTTCAGCTCCTGGATCGCGGCATCGCGGGTGCCGATCTCGGCGCGCATGCGTTCCTGCTGGCGCGCCACCAGGGCTTCGAGCTCGGCGTTTTCGCGCTCCAGCGCATGAAAGCGCTTGAGGTCGGCGCGCGCGGCTGCCCCCACTTGGTGCGACAGCATGTGGATTTCGCCAAATACGGTGGCCCGCAGATGCTCGGTGGCGGCGGGATGGGCCATCAGCGCCCAGCAGGCGCCCGCAACTTCGCCTTTTTCGCGGGCCTCGCGCCACAGGGCCTCCAGCGCCTCCACCGTGGCGGCGCGCGCAAAGCGTCTGACCATGGGGGCGTGCTTGCTGTCCAGCGCCTTGGTGAGGGCCTTGGCCACCATCCGCTCCTGAGAGGCGAGGCGAATCATGCCGGTATGGACGTCATGGTCGCTTGGTTCGGCTTTGGCGAAGTTCACGCCCAGCTTGTTGGCGAGCCGGCGCAGTTCGCCCATGCTCAGGCAGGTACCGATGATGGTGCAGTACCAGTTGGATTCCAGTTCGCCCAGCTTGAGTCGCCGGGTGTTGGGAACTTCCAAGGGGGTTTCGCAAGAGCCGCACATGCCGAAGTCTCCAGAGCAAGGGCAGGGGAGTTACAAAACGATACTGCGACTTATTCGCAATTGCAACGCCTGGGCGTTTGGGATTGCTGCCCTGGTTGAACGTTCAGCGTCTCCGCCGGACGTCGCTTGGCGAGACCCCGAAATGCCGCTTGAAGGCGGTAGCGAAATTGGCGGGACTGCTGTAGCCGGCGGAGAAGGCGGCCTCGGTGACGCTGACCTTTGATTGCTCCAATCGCAGACGCGCCTGTTCCAGCCGCTGCGCGCGCGCGTATTCGAAAACCGACATTCCGTGCGCGGCCCGGAACAGGCGTTGCACGGCGCTTTCACTCATGCCGGCATGGCGGGCGATCGCCTCCAGGGTGATCTCGTCGTGCTCGTCCATCAGGTAATCATGGACGATGCGCAACCGGCTACGTTCACGGTCGGTCAAACTGGACGCCGCCGCGTCGTCGGGGGTGCCGGTGAGGATGGCCAGCGCTTCGGTCACGATCTCGAGGGCGCGGGACTCCCGGTGCAGGCTTGCCAGGAAAGGGCAGGCGGGCTGCTCATCCAGCATCTCCTGGGCCAGTTTCACCTGGCGCGCGCTGGGTTCCCAGGATCGGGCGGCCCCATGCTGGCGGATCGATTGGTCGCGCCCCTCCGGCAGCATTTCCAGCCAGTCCAGCGGCACGGTGATGCCGACCTTGCGGACCTGGTTGCCACGGATGCCTTGGCGGACGAACAGGTCGGGCTCGGTGCAGGAC
>JAEZFE010000542.1 GCA_023437865.1 Pseudomonadota bacterium
TCTATTGGCAAGCGGTGTCATGGCCTTACCCAACACCTTGACCTGCGGACCGCTTCCTCCCATGCGGGTCGCCCAGCGCCTCGTGCGTGGTCCTGAGTGCGTGCAACACCATCTCGGCTTGGTCCGAGCGGGGCTTGGCGCCATCCAGGTTCTGGCGGTTGAGGCAATTCAGCCACGCCCATTGTCCTGCGGGACCCTCGATGAAGTGCATCAGCCGGCTTAAGGCGTGGGTCAACACAGCGCGGGCGCGCGGATCGGAAAAGAAGACGTCCCATGCCAGATCATTGCCGTGGGTGACCAGCATGTCCTGGAAAATCTCGCGCGAGCGCTCGTCGTAATGCTTGAGCTTGTCGCCGAAGGCGGCCTCGACCACCTCGAAGTAATTGGGCAGGAAGCAGCGCGGAAAGGCCGGCGGATCGCCCTCCAGCAGCGTCTCGAACGGGCGAATCATCAATCGGCGGAACACGTCGTTGCGGCTGGTGGCATGGCGGACGGCGGGTCGCAGGGTCTGACGGCAACGATCGGCCTGGGCACGGAACGAGCTCTTGAGCGGCGAGCCGTCGCCCTGGGCCATGTCCAGAATGCGGCGCAGGTCCTCGAGCCGCAGCCAGCCGTCCTTGGCGCGTTCTTCGGCCAGGGCGCCGGTCCTCACCCATCATGGTGAGCACGGCGAAGCAGGGTATCCGTCCATCCGCACTCATACGCGGGCCTCCCGGTGGGCGGAGTGAATGCAATCCACTGCACCATAACCTTTGATTGAGGTAAAGTGCCCATCCGTGACCATATGTCACAGGCCGTAGTCCCGTTATGCCCGGCCCGCCCGGAGGTGCCCCATGATCCGTCGCCTTGCCCTGGTCGCCGTTCTGGCAGCCACTCCCGTCTTCGCGCAGCAGGACGGCACCCTGCGGCTGGCGTGCCGGGCCGACAACCCGGCGCTGTTGGCCGCGCCTCTGGCGTTCGCCATCGATCTCGCCGCCAAGCAGGCATCGGAAACAACATCAGGCGCGCAATACGCGGTCGAGGCCGGCCGCGACACCCTGGTACTGCAGGATCGCGCCGGCCAGCCGGTGTTCCGCCTTGACCGGATCACCGGCCGCTTCGCCCGCGTCGACAAGCAATTGCGGCTGGAAGGCGCCTGCGAAAAGGTGGAGCGGAAGTTTTGAGCGAGGATGCGGCCCGGCTGATCCCCGGCCTGTATCAGCGCCACGCCCAGGCGTGGGACCGCAAGCGCAGCAGGGGTCTGTTCGAACGCCCGTGGCTCGACCGCTTTCTCGCCTTGATCCCGATGGGCGGCAGCGTGCTCGATCTGGGCTGCGGCATGGGCGAGCCCTTTGCCCGCCACATGGCTGACAGGGGCTTCCGCATCACCGGGGTGGATGTCGCTGCCGCCATGGTGGCGCTGTGCCGCACCCGCCTTCCCGAGCATGATTGGATCGAGGCCGATATGCGCGGCCTTGATCTGGGGCGCGGCTTCGGCGGCATCCTGGCGTGGGACAGCTTTTTTCATCTGACCCATGACGACCAGCGGCGTATGTTCCCCGTGTTCCACCGCCATGCCGCGGCGGGTGCCGCCCTGATGTTCACCAGCGGCCCGGCCCACGGCGTTGCCATGGGCGAGTTCGAGGGCGAGCCGCTGTATCACGCCAGCCTGGACCCAGCCGAGTATCGCACGCTGCTGAGTGCTAATGGCTTCCGCGTGGTCGATAATGTTGCCGAGGATCCTGGCTGCGGCGGTCACACCATCTGGCTGTCGCAGGCTGTGTAACGGAAACGACCGGATGCGCTGAAACCCGCAGGGCCTAAAATGACGATAGCCCCGCCGAAAATCGGCGAGGCTATCGGAAGTCCGGCCCCCGTTTCCGGGGGCCTTTCTGCTGATCCTGTATGTTCTGCTTACTCGTCGCGGCGCACGCCGAGGAACTGCAGCATGAACATGAACAGGTTGATGAAGTCCAGGTAGAGCGTCAGCGCGCCCATGATGGCCTTCTTCGCGGCCACTTCATGGCCATCGGCCTCCCAGTACATTTCCTTGATCTTCTGGGTGTCCCAGGCAGTCAGGCCCGCGAAGATCAGGACGCCGGCGGCCGAGATCACGAACTGCAGCATTGAGCTCTGCAGGAAGATGTTGACGACCGAGGCGATGATCAGGCCGATCAGGCCCATGATCAGGAACGTGCCGAACGCCGACAGGTCACGCTTGGTGGTGTAGCCCCACAGGCTGAGGCCGGCGAAGGCGGCTGCCGTGATGAAGAAGGTGCGCGCCACCGAAGCGCCGGTGAACACCAGGAACACCGTAGCGAGCGAGGCGCCCATCAGGCCGGCATAGACCCAGAAGATGGTCTGGGCGGTCGATGCCCGCATGCTTTCGATCTTGAAGCTGAAGAAGAAGACCAGCGCCACCGGCGCCAGCATGATCAGCCACTTCAGGGGCGTGCCGTACATCACCGCGAGGGTGGATTGGGGCAACGAGGCGATGAGCAGCGCGACCACGCCGGTCAAGGCCAGGCCAGCCGCCATCAGGTTGTAGACCTTGAGCATGTACTGGCGCAGGCCCACGTCGATCTGCGCGGCCTCTGCTTGCGCCGGGGTCATGTATTTGCGATCGGAACCGAAGGCCATTGTCGTACCTCTGGTGTAGGGGTTTCTTGAGCAAGGCCAATATGGCGCAGTCCGAAGTGAAATCAAGCAAGGGAAAATGCGGACTCGCGCCGCCCCAGCTTCCCCTTGTCGGGAATCCGGCTTCCCTGTAATTTTGGCCGTATGAAACCCGCTCGCTTCCGCGCCGCCCTGCTTGGACTGTCCGCCTTGGCTCTCGCGGCCTGCGGCAGCACCACTTCGCTCCCTCATACCCAGGCGGGCGACCCACAGCAGCCCATGGATTTCAAGCTGCTGACCGACATTCCCATTCCGTCCAACGCCACTATGGACAACGAACGCTCGCTGATCCTGGGCGACCGCGACCGCTGGACCGGGCGGGTGGTGATGAAGCTGTGGAAGTCGGCCCCCGACGCCACCAATTTCTATCAGCAGCAGATGCCGGCCTTCGGCTGGGAAGCCATCATGGCCGCCACCTCGGGCATCAGCGTGATGTCGTATGTCCGTGGCGATCGCGCCGCCACGGTGCAGGTGGAGAGCGCGTTCATCGGCTCGGTGGTTCTGGTCACCGTGGGCCCGCGCGCCACGGGCTTGGCGCCGGCGGCGGCCTCCTCGGGCGCCTATTACGACGCGCCCAAGGCCGCGCCGGTCGAGCGTATCCGCTCCGAGCCGCTGCCGGCCAGCCGCCGTTGACTTGACGGCGGGCATATCCCACCCAAAATAACAGTCAAGGCCGCGCCGGTCCCCAAGGGGAGGGCGTGCGCCGAAACCGGGCGCCGATGATCGGGCCCAAACGAACGGTTTCTCGCTCGCGCCAGAGGAGGAGGCCTTCCCATGACCCGTCTGTCCGTCTTCAACAGCCCGCTGCTGCTCGGCTTCGACCAATTCGAGCGCGTGCTCGACCGCGTGGCGAAGAGCCAGAACGAGGGTTACCCGCCCTACAATATCGAGCAGACCGGCGATAACGGCCTGCGCATCACGCTGGCGGTGGCCGGCTTCTCCATGGATGATCTGTCGGTCGGCCTGGAGGACAACCAGCTGATCATCCGTGGCCGTCAGGTTGAAGACGAGGCGGGGCGCATCTTCCTGCATCGCGGCATCGCCGCCCGCCAGTTCCAGCGCGCTTTCGTGCTGGCCGAGGGCATCGAGGTCCGAGCCGCCACGCTGGATAATGGCCTGCTGCACGTGGATCTGGTGCGGCCCCGGCCGGAACCCCGGGTGAAGAGCATTCCCATCCAAGGAACGAGCCCTGGCCAGGACCGCGCTCCCGCACCCCGGACCATCGAGGTCGGCGGTGACGACGGGCCCCGGTCCCGGTCCACGACCGGCCAATGACAGGAGGTCTTGCTATGACCAACGACCCCACCGCTTCCGAGCACGGCCAGCCCATGAGCGAGGCGGATTTCGCCAGCTGGGGCCTGCCGGAACTGGCCTTCGTCAAGCGTGTGCTGGTGGCCAATCCGGCCTCTGGCGGGCTGAGCGAAGGCTGGGCCATCCATGCTGCCGACGGCAGCCATATGGGCCTTGCGCCGTCGCGCGAATTGGCCTTTGCCGCCATCAAGCAGCACGAACTGGAACCGGTCAGCGTGCACTGACTCCCAGGCCCTCTCCCCCCGGAGGGGGCTTCGTGCCGTGCCACACCGCCAGCGCGCCCAGCGCGCAGAGCACGATCACGGCAGCCATGGGCAGGGCGGTGCGCTCGCCCATCAGCCCCACCAGCGGCGCCGCCGCCGCCCCGACGACGAACCGTAAGGCGCCCAGCAGGGCCGAGGCAGATCCCGCCGAACGGCCGTGGTTGAGCAGGGCCAATGCCGACGAGTTGGGGGCGATGAAGCCCTGGCTGGCGACCACCACGAACAGGCCGGCAAGCACGGGATAGAGCCCAAGGTCCAACACCACGGCACCCGCCAGGAACGCCGCGCCCGCCCCCAAGGACATCAAGCCGATGCCCATCAGGCGGCGCGGCCCCGTGCGGTGGACCAGCCGACCGTTGACCTGGGACAGGCCGATCAGCCCGAACGCATTGGCGCCAAACACGATGGCGAAATCCTGGGCCGACAGGCCGTAGATTTTCTGCAGCACGAACGGCGAGCCGGCGATGTAGGCGAACATCGAGGCGAAGGCCAGCCCGGCAATGGCGGCATTGGCAAGGAAGTGGCGATCGCTCAGTACGTGGGAGAACGCACCGAGTGCCGAACGCCAGCCGCCCGGATGACGCCGCTCGGGCGACAGGGTTTCGGGCAGCAGGGCGGCACTGACCATCAACAGGGCGATACTGGCCACCGACAGGACCACGAAGATGCCGTGCCACGACACCACCCTCAGGACCTGGGCTCCCAGCACCGGGGCCAGGATGGGCGCCAAGCCCATGACCAGCATCAGCGTCGAGAAAAACCGCGCCGCCGCCGCGCCGTGGTACAGGTCGCGCGCCACCGCCATGGCGATGACCAGGGCGGCCGACCCGGCCATCCCCTGCGCCAGCCGTGCCGCCACCAGCGTTTCCGCCGACGGCGCCAGCGCGCACCACACCGACATCACGGCATAGGCCGCCAGCCCCACGAACAGCGGGGGGCGCCGGCCAACCGCGTCCGAGACCGGCCCCCACAGCAACTGCCCCAGCGCGAGCCCCAGGATGCAGGCCGACAAACTAGCCTGCACCAGCGATGCCGAGGCCGCGAAATCGGCGGCCACGTGGGGAAAGGCGGGCAGGTACATGTCGATGGACAGCGGTCCCAGCGCGGTGATGGCGCCAAGGCAGAGGACGAAACGAAGCTGAGGCTTGTCGGCCATGGGAAATCCGGGGAAAGCGGTGGGTCACTTCTATAGCCTAACGCGAATTCGGCGAGCCTTGCGCGATGGGCAGGTCAGCCCACCGGATTACTCCCATGATCCTTGCATTGCGGTTTCGGCCGGCCGCGCAAGAGGGGAGGCCGGCCTGCTGGGTCTGGGGCTGCCCAATGCATTAACGATTCTCGAAGCCGAGCCGGGCTACACTCGCGTCGCAACCAACGGGATTTCGGCATGAGCAAGGGTTGGCGCGAGTCGTTCGCCGTTTATTCGGATCGGCGGGTTCTGGCCATTTTCTTCTTCGGCTTCTCCAGCGGTCTGCCGCTGCTGCTGATCAAGAGCGGTTCGACCCTGGGCGCGTGGCTGACCGATGCCAAGGTCGACCTTGCCAGCATCACCATGCTGGCCTGGGCGGGCATGCCCTATGCCCTGAAGTTCCTGTGGGCACCGTTTCTCGACCGCCTCGATGCGCCGTTCGGCTTTGGCCGGCTGGGGCGGCGGCGCGGCTGGATGCTGCTGATCCAGATCCTGCTGGTGGCCTCCATCCTGTTCCTCGCCTCGGTGCCGCCCGAACAGACGCTGATGGTGGGGCTGGCGGTGATGCTGGTGGCGTTCTGTTCGGCCAGCCAGGACGTGGTGGTGGACGCCTACCGTGTGGACGTGCTGCGCGACGAGCAGCAGGCGGCGGGCGCCACCATGGTGCAGACC
>JAEZFE010000005.1 GCA_023437865.1 Pseudomonadota bacterium
GGTACATGCTGGTCAGCACGTTCTTCAGCTTCGGCATCTCTTCCAGCGCGCGGCCGGTACCCAGGGCCACGCAGGACAGCGGATCGTCGGCGATGGACACCGGCAGGCCGGTGGCGTGGCGCAGCACGTAATCCAGGTTGGACAGCAGGGCGCCGCCGCCGGTCAGCACGATGCCCTTGTCGACGATGTCGGCGGCCAGTTCCGGAGCGGTGTGCTCCAGCGCCACCTTAACCGCCTCGATGATGGCGCCGACCGGCTCGGCCAGGCTCTCGGCGATCTGGCGCTCGGAGACGATCAGCTCCTTCGGCACGCCGTTCATCAGGTCGCGGCCCTTGATCTCCATGGTACGGCCTTCCCCATCCTCGGGCGGGCAGGCAGAGCCGATTTCCTTCTTGATGCGCTCGGCCGAGCCTTCACCGATCAGCAGGTTATGGTTGCGGCGGATATAGGCGATTATGTCCTCGTCCATCTTGTCGCCGCCGACGCGGACCGAGCGAGATTAGACGAAGCCGCCCAGCGAAAGCACGGCAACCTCGGTCGTACCGCCACCGATATCCACCACCATGCTGCCGGTCGGTTCGGTGACCGGAAGGCCTGCGCCGATGGCCGCGGCCATAGGCTCTTCGATCAGGAACACCCGCCGCGCACCGGCGCTTTCGGCCGATTCCTGGATGGCGCGGCGCTCAACGGCGGTGGAACCCGACGGCACGCACACGATCACCAGAGGGCTGGCGAAGGAGCGACGGTTGTGCACCTTGCGGATGAAGTGCTTGATCATCTCCTCGGCGACTTCGAAGTCGGCGATGACGCCGTCGCGCAGCGGGCGGATCGCCTGGATGTAGCCGGGGGTGCGGCCCAGCATCATCTTGGCTTCATCGCCGACCGCCAGGACCTTCTTCTTGCCCTTTTCCTCGGCAATGGCCACCACTGACGGCTCATTGAGGACGATACCGCGGCCCTTGACGTAGACCAGCGTATTGGCGGTGCCGAGATCGATCGCCATATCCGCGGACATCCAACCCGTCAGCTTCGAAAACATAATCCCTCACTCAACATCCAGCGTTGCCGTTTGAGCGACGCGCGGAGCCTTCGCCCGCACATCAGCCAGTCCCAGGGTCGTCCCGGCGCTTGGGCCTTATATCAGGCCGGCTGCGCCGCCGGAGCGGTTTTTTCCCGCTTCACCAAAAGTTTGTTCAAGGCATTCACGTAGGCGCGGGCCGAGGCGACCATGGTGTCGGTATCGGCGCTCTGGCCGTTGACCGTCTTGCCGTCTTCCTCCAGACGCACCGTCACTTCCGCCTGGGCATCGGTCCCCTGGGTCACGGCGTGCACCTGATAGAGCTGCAGCCGCACGTCATGGGGCACCAGTGCCTTGATGGCGTTGAACGTCGCGTCCACCGGCCCGTCGCCGGTTGCCTTGATGCTCTTCACCTCCCCGTCGACGTCCAGCTCCAGCTCGGCCTTGGGCGGATTGTGCCTGGTGCCGCACAGCACCTCCAGCGAGCGGAACTTGATCCGGTCGTTCTCGCGATAGACCGTCTCGTCGATCAGGGCCACGATATCTTCGTCGAATATGTCCTTTTTGCGGTCGGCAAGGTCCTTGAACCGCACAAAGGCGTCCTCGACCGCATTGTCCCCCAATTCATAGCCCAATTGTTTGAGCTTATCCTTAAAGGCGGCGCGTCCCGAGTGCTTGCCCATGACCAGCGACGAGCGGTTCAGCCCCACCGATTCGGGGGTCATGATCTCGTAGGTCTGGGCGCATTTGAGCACGCCATCCTGGTGGATGCCCGATTCATGGGCGAAGGCGTTCTTGCCGACGATGGCCTTGTTGGGCTGCACCACGAAGCCGGTGACCGCGCTGACCAGGCGCGAGGCCCGGGTGATGTGCTCGGTCTTGATGCCGGTGGTGAAGGGCAGGCGGTCGGGACGGGTGCGCAGGCCCATCACGATCTCTTCCATGGCGGCATTGCCGGCGCGCTCGCCCAGGCCGTTGACGGTGCATTCGATCTGCCGGGCGCCGGCGGCCACGGCGGCCAGCGAATTGGCCACCGCCAGGCCCAGGTCGTTGTGGCAATGCACCGACAGGATGGCCTTGTCGATGTTGGGCACGCGGTTGATCAGCATGGCGATCAGCGCCGCGTATTCCTCGGGCACCGCGTAGCCCACGGTATCGGGAACGTTGATGGTTCGGGCGCCGGCATCGATGGCGGCCTCGACGCAG
Source organism: Pseudomonadota bacterium (assembly GCA_023437865.1). Lineage (GTDB taxonomy): Bacteria > Pseudomonadota > Alphaproteobacteria > Rhodospirillales > Magnetospirillaceae > Magnetospirillum. The sequence continues at coordinate 2,225 of JAEZFE010000005.1, forward strand.
CGGCACAGGAAGTCGTGCTCGGTGCGCGAGCCGTCCTCGGCCGACCATTCCACGTCGTCGACCAGGTTGCGGGCGAAGGACACCGAATCCCTCACCTTCTCCAGCACCTTGTCGGGCTCCATCTGCAGCTTGTACTTCATGTGCAGCGGGCTGGTGGACAGGAAGGTGTGGATGCGGTGGCGGGGCGCCAGCTTCACGGCCTCGGCGCAACGCTCGATGTCGCCCTTGGTGGCACGCGCCAGGCCGGCGATGGTTGCGCTTTTGACTGCCTTGGCGACCGCCTGGACCGCCTCGAAATCACCGTTGGACGCGATGGGGAAACCGGCCTCGATGACGTCGACACCCATTTCCTCGAGCACCAGGGCGATCTTGACCTTCTCCTCCAGGTTCATGGAGGCGCCGGGCGATTGCTCGCCGTCGCGCAGCGTGGTGTCGAAGATGATGACCCGGTTCTTGTCCATGTGCGCGCTCAAAGCGCGTCGGCCCTATCCCAGTTGTTCCATGTGCCGGACAAATCCGCCCCGCCCGGGCTCACGCCCGGCAGCGCCCGCAGTCGCAGGACCGGTACACGAGGTTCGGGGGGCGGCGGGAAGGAGGGAGGCAACAGGGCGAAGGCGGCGGTGAGGGCACCCCATCCT
>JAEZFE010000009.1 GCA_023437865.1 Pseudomonadota bacterium
TTTATATGGAGCACGGCCAGGTGAAGACCCATCTCTACGCGCTTGAGCAATTGCTGGGTGATGAAATGGCGTGGTCACGCCGGGCCGGTGAGTTGCGGGCACTGATCGCCAGCCATGCCCGTGACGAAGAGGAAAACGAGTTTCCGCGCCTGCGTCAGGTCCTCGACCCGCAGGCGGTTCAGCGGCTCGCCCGCCACGTGCGGCGGGAGAAGGCGATGCTGCTCTAACCGCGTCCCGGCGCCTTGCGCGCGCGGGCGCCATTCCCATTTGGGGGATAAGTGCCCTGGACGCATGGGGAAGCGGGTGGAGATAAGCCGGCTGCGCATCCTGACCCTGCTGGCGGTTCTCGTGCTCGGGACGGCGGGCTCGACATTCGCCTACCGCTCCATCAACCGGCAGGCCGAGGCGGTGGCACTGCTGCAATACCGTGCAGCGGTGGACGGGTTCGCAAGGGAATTTGCCGAGTACGTGCGGGCCCAGGGCCGGGTCGCCAACGCCTTCGCCGGGCTGTTCACGGTGTCGCCCGACATCGTCCAAACCGCGTTCGACGATTTCGGCGCGCGGGTGTCGCCGTCCTATCCCTCGGTCGTGGCGGTCAGCTGGTTCCCGCGCATCGCGCCCGGCGGCATCGCTGAGGCGGAGCGCCGGCTGGCGGCGGTCCAGGCGCCCAATGCGCGCGTCCATATGGCCGACGGCACCGTCATCGAGCCGAAAGGGCTCACCCGCGACGGCTTCCCGGTCATGCTAGCGACACCCGGTGCGCCCAACCGCTCGGTGCTGGGCTTCGATGTCGCGTCCTCGCCGCAGCGCCTGCCGGCGCTGGAACGTGCGCGCGATACCGGTGCCAATGTCGGCTCGGAACCGATCATGCTGGTTCAGCTCCCAGGCGTAAGGGGGACGAATCTTTACGTGCCGGTGTTCCGGGCCGGGATGGATACCGGCAGTGTCGAAGCGCGGCGCCAGGCCCTCGCTGGCTTCGTGTCGGTGGTGTTCCGGCTTGATTTCCTGGTGCGTGACGCCTTCTCCCAAGCGCCGCAATTGTTTCAGGTCCACTTATTCGACGCCGAGGCCGCTCCTGGCCAGCGTGGATTGGGCAGTGTCGGCCCGCTTGGCAGTTTCGAGGCGCCGTCGGAGCATTTGCTGGAACAGTCCGACTTGGCTCAGCGCACGGTGATTTGGGGTGACCGTCAATGGTCCCTGGTGTTCGAGGCGATGCCGGCGACGCGGGACCCCGTCAGCTCGCAAGCCAGCAGCGCGTTCGCCATCGGCATGCTGATCACGTTGGTGGTGGCCGGCTATCTCTACTCGCTCGACCGGGCGCGCCGGCAGATGCGGCTTGCCCATGAACGGCTGCGTTCGGTGGCCGAGGCGCTGGCTCAGGCCGACCGGCGCAAAAGCGAGCTGCTGGGGCAATGGAATGCACTGATGGAAAACGCTCCGGTGGGCTTCGCCTTCTTCGACCGCCAGCACCGGTATACCCAGATCAATACCGCGCTGGCCGAGATCAACGGCGCTGGGGCCGACGTGCATATCGGCCGCACCGTCGGCGAATTGCTCCCTCAGCAGGCCAAGACCGTTGACCGGTTGATCGAGGATGTGTTTGCCACCGGCCATACGATGCGTGGGTTGGAGATCAGGGGCGAGGTGCCGTCACAGCAGGGTACGGAGCGCCATTGGCTGACCAGCTGGTTCCCGGTCATCGTAAATGGAGAAACGGTGTCGGTGGGGACGGTCGTGCATGAGATCACCGCGCGCAAGCGGGCGGAGGCTGACCTGCGTGCCGCCAAGGAAGAGGCCGACCGCGCCAACCTGGCCAAATCCAAGTTCCTGGCCGCTGCCAGCCACGATCTGCGCCAGCCCATGCAGTCGCTGTTCTTCTTCTCGGCGGCGCTGAACGCCCAGGTGCACGATGAAAAAGCGCGCGGCACCCTTGCCATGCTTGATCGCGGGCTGGAAACGCTCAAGGCGTTGCTCGACAGTCTGCTCGACATGTCGCGGCTGGATGCCGGCGTGGTGAAGGCCAACATCGAGGCCTTCGATATCGCCCCGTGGCTTGAGCACATGCGGTCGTCCTACGAACCGGTGGCCCACGCCAAGGGGCTGGACTTCCATATCGATGAAATCTGCCAGCTCATGGTGCTGAGCGACCAGAACCTGCTGGGCCGCATGGTCCGCAATCTGGTCGAGAACGCCATCCGCTACACCCGCGCGGGCTTCGTCACCATTGGTTGCCATGCCGAGGGCGGTTGGGTGGTGATCAGGGTTTGCGACAGCGGCGTCGGCATCCCCGCCGACCACCTGGAACGGATCTGGGAGGAGTTCCACCAGGTTGGCAACCAGGGACGCGACCGCGCCCAGGGGCTGGGGCTGGGGCTGGCGATTGTGCGCCGCCTGTCGCACTTGCTGTCCCACCCGGTCGAGGTGCATTCGCAACTCGGCAAGGGCACCACCTTTACGCTGCGGGTGCCGATGGCAGCTGTGCCGCCGCCAGCCTAAGATTTTCCACCAAGGCACGGTATTGCCGTTCCTTGCCGGCGGCATCGGGCTGACGCAGGATGGCCGAAGGGTGGAAGGTGACCAGGATGCGGCGGCCTTCGACGTCCAGCACCTGGCCGCGCAGTCGCGTCACCGCGATCTCGCGGCCCAGCAGCGCCAGGGCGGCAGTGGCGCCCAGGGCGACGATCAATTCAGGCTGCACCTGGGTCAGTTCACGCATCAGCCAGAAGCGGCAGGCCTCCACCTCGCCGGCATTGGGTTTCTGGTGGATGCGGCGCTTACCGCGCGGTTCGTATTTGAAATGCTTGACCGCGTTGGTGACGTAGGCCCGCGACCGGTCCAACCCGGCCTCGGCCAGGGCGCGGTCCAGCAACTGCCCCGCTGGCCCGACGAAGGGGCGGCCCGCCAGATCCTCCTGGTCGCCAGGTTGCTCGCCCACCAGCATGATGCGGGCGTTGGGGGGGCCTTCGCCGGGCACCGCCTGTGTCGCGTGTTCCCACAGCGGGCAGGCGCGGCACTGTGACAGCTCGGCTGGCGCGGGTCGTTCCACCTGCACGCGGCCCTTCGTCGCCGGGGCGGGGGCGGGGGCCGCCACCATGGCCTCGGCGCGGGCGGCGGCGCCCTTGATCATGTCGGGCACTTGGGCGGTCTCCTCCATCAGGTGCCAGTACTTCTTGGGCATCTGGGCCAGCATGGCGTCCACCTTCAGCCGGGCCGGATTAAAGATGCTGGCGTAATAGGTCTTCCAGCACGCCACCACGGCATCCTCGCCGGGCAATTGGGCGCCGGGGGTGCCGTCGGCATAGGCCAGTCGCCGGCAATCCCAGTGGGCGGAGAGTTTGGGCGTCAGGATGGACCAGCGCAGTGTCGCCATGCGCTTGGTGAAATGGGGTGCCACAAGCTCGATGACATGATGCTCAGGTTCAAACCACGACAGAAAAATGGGGCCGTCCTCGTCCTCCACCTCGCGGAAGCGCAGATAGGCCTTCATATGATAGGCGTCGCGGTGGACCTGCTTGGCCATGGCCAGCGCGCGGGCCACCTGCGCATCCACCCGCAGCGCCAGCAGGTCGCGTTCCCCTGCCGACAGCCGCCACAGCAGGGCGTAGAGCAGGCCGAAGCGCTCGGGCGCCGAATGGCGGATGACGCTGGCGGCCAGGTCCAGGAAGGCGCGCGGCACCGTCAGCGCCACGGTCTTGTCGGTGGGTATGGGTTGGCCGGCGAACAGGTCGCCGGGTTCGCCGTCTACCCGCCAGCCGACCTGAGCGGGCGGAATGCGGGCGGCCAGCAGCGCGCGGGCCTGGGTGCGCCAGCCGTCCAGATCAGTGGCGTGGGCAAGGCGGGCGTCGAAGCTCACAGCAGGGCCAATTGCTTGGGCTTGGGGGCCAGCCGGCGCGCCAAGTCGGCCTTGTCCAGAAGATGCGGGCGGTGATCGGCGGTAATGACGAACGGGGTCACCTTCGCCATGCTGACCCGCATGCGGGCCAAATCGTCCAGCCGCAGGGTGCGGAAACGGCGTATCTCCAGGATATGGCCCACCGTCTTCACCCCCAGGCCAGGAACTCGCAGCAACATGTCGCGCGACGCGCGGTTGACATCCACCGGGAAGGCGCCGCGATGGGCCAGCGCCCAGGCGGTCTTGGGATCGCGCTCCAGGTCCAGCATGCCGTCGCCACCGGTGACGATCTCCTCAGGGGCGAAGCCGTAAAAGCGCACCAGCCAGTCGGCCTGGTACAGGCGGTGCTCGCGCACCAGAGGCGGCGCTGCCGGCGGCAGGGCGGCGGCGGCATTGGGGATGGGGCTGAACGCCGAGTAGTAGACGCGCTTCAGCCCGTAGCTGCGATACAGCATGGCGCTGGCGTTGATGATGCCGGAATCGGTGGTGGCGTCGGCGCCCACGATCATCTGGGTGGTCTGGCCGGCGGGGGCGAAGCGCGGCGCCTTGCGCTCCGCCCTGGCCTCGTCGATGCGCAGGCGCAGCC
>JAEZFE010000236.1 GCA_023437865.1 Pseudomonadota bacterium
GTGGTGCTGAACGTGGCGTTCGGCGAGCCGACCATCGCTGTCGACACCCATTGCTTCCGGGTCGGCAACAGAACCGGCATCGCGCCGGGCAAGACGCCCCTAGAGGTCGAGGAAAAGTTGATGGCGGTCACGCCGCCACAATGGGGGCATGACGCCCATCATTATCTGATCCTGCACGGCCGCTATGTCTGCACCGCCCGCCGCCCCGACTGCCCCCGGTGCGTGGTGCGGGACCTGTGCGAATACCCGGATAAGACGCCGGCATGACCGGAGTGGGCGAAGCGTGGGCCGTGCCGCCCCGTAGCGAACCAGGTTAACTGGTCGGCACGGCCTTGGCGTTATCGCCGACCAGCTCGCTCAGGCACTGGCTTTCGTTGATCTTGGCCTGCTGCTGGGGGCTGCGTACGGCGTAATGGGCCACCTTCTGGCCGCCATTCTCGTCGTAGATGAACAGGTCCAGCGTGCAGGCACGGCCACGGTACTGCCAGATCTCGGCGGGGGCGTCGCGGCGGGTGAACACCGGCTTGCCCAGCACCGAACGCACCTGGATGGGTGACAGGCCCTTGAGCCGGCTGGGGTCGGCGCCGGTGCCGGGGATGGCCGCCTGCTGCTGGCTGCTGCCGCGCAGCGCGTCAGCGCCGAAGAAGTCGAAGGTCGCATCGCTTGATGCGTTGGGCCGGGCGTTAGGGGCGGCACCACCACAGGCGGTGAGGAGGGCCAGCGGCACAAGAATCGCGGTGTGGACGAGGCGCATGGATGGTAACCGGCGGGCGAGAATTTGCCCGATTATAGCGAGTCTGTTTGGCGCCGCAACGATTGGAATACATGAACCATGAAAGCGGTGCCGATCACCGGCGCCAGCAGGTTCACCAGCGGAATCGAGAACATCAGGGTGATCACCGCGCCCGCCAGCCACAGGCGGCCCAAATGGTGACGGAAGGTCAGCCGTGCTTCCTTGGGTTCCATGCGGCGCAATGCCACCACTTCGAAATATTCCCGCCCCAGCAAGTAACCGTTAATGACAAACACCAGTATAATGGAAAAGCCGGTCAGCAACAGCACGAGGTAGACCGGCAAAGCCGCCAAGTTGATTGCGGCCATGACCCCCAAGAAGCGGAGGGTTGTCAGCAGCACCTCGCTCCATTTTTGTGGCCGGGGCCAGTTCAGGCTGGGGTAATGCTTGGCTTCAACGGCATCGGCGACATCGTCGAGCAATGCGCTCATGATGGCAGTGGCCAGCGCCGGGAAAAACAGGATGGGCACCACCAGGGCAGCCGCGCCGATCGCGACGCCGGTGCCGGTATCAGCCCAGCGCTCCTCGAAGAAGCTCACCTGCGTCAGCGTGAACCACACCGCGGCCACCAGCGTGACATAGGCCGCGATGGCGCCCAGGATGCCGATGCGGACGATGCGGCGCAGGGCGGGGTCGGAGAGCTGGCCAAAGGCCTTGAACAGGGCGGAAAACATGACCCATTCAACCATGGCGCGGGCGGTTTGGCAAAACCGCCTTTGGGCGCGCACAGGTGTTAAGAAGGCGTGACCAGGGCCTTTTTTGTTGTTCGGGACGACGGCCCCGCTATACTGCGCCGCAAAATGGCCCGCCGCCCTCACGCCGCCGGCCAATGCTCTCTCGCGCGAGACATAGAGACAGACCATGGTGGATACCCGGTATCACGTTGCCGGCATCGGCAACGCGATCGTGGACGTGCTGGTGCACGCGGACGATTCCCTTCTTGAAACGCTGAAGCTGTCGAAGGGCGTCATGACGCTGATCGACGCTGCCGAGGCCGAACGCATTTACGACCAATTGCCCCCCGGCATCGAGTGCTCGGGCGGTTCGGCGGCCAATACCATCGCCGGCATCGCCTCGTTGGGCGGCAGCGCCGCCTATATGGGCAAGGTCAAGGATGACCAACTGGGCCAGGTGTTCGAGCACGACATCAAGAAGTCGAACGTCACCTTCCCCACCCGCCCGGCGGTCGACGGCCCCAGCACCGCGCGTTGCTTCGTGCTGGTCACCCCCGACGCCCAGCGCACCATGCTGACCTATCTGGGCGCCTGCGTGGAATTCACTCCCGACGACGTGGACGAGGCGGTGATCGCCGCCTCCGAGGTCACCTATCTCGAGGGCTACCTGTACGATCCGCCGCTGGCCAAGCGCGCCTTCCTGAAGGCCGCCGACGTGGCCCACAAGGCGGGCCGCCTGGTGTCGCTGTCGCTGTCCGATCCGTTTTGCGTCGATCGCCACCGCGCGGCCTTCCAGGATCTGGTCAGCGGCCATGTCGACATCCTGTTCGCCAACGAAGCCGAGCTGATCTCGCTGTACCAGACCACCGATTTCGACGAGGCGGTGCGCCAGGTGCGCGGTCATTGCCGGGTCGCCGCCATTACCCGCGGCGCCAAGGGTTCGGTGGTGGTGACCGAGGATTCGGTCCATGTGGTCGGAGCTGATGAAAGCGTGCGCGTGGTCGATACCACCGGCGCCGGTGACCTTTACGCGGCGGGGTTCCTTTACGGCTTCACCCAGGGCCGCGACCTCACGACTTCGGCCCTGCTGGGCGGCGTTGCCGCCGGCGAGGTCATTTCCCATGTCGGCGCTCGCCCCGAGCGCCCGCTGACTCAAGTAGTGGTGGAAAAGCTGGGCTCCC
>JAEZFE010000049.1 GCA_023437865.1 Pseudomonadota bacterium
GCATTAAAGAAAGCGTCGCCGGCATGTGGTTCCAGGAGACCCTCTACGACCACTGGCAGCAGAGTTTCCTAATCACCAAGGAGCTTTGCCGTCTCACCGGTCCCATGCAGGAAATCGCCCTGTTCGAGACACCGGGCTTCGGACGGGTGCTGACGCTGGATGGGGTGATCCAGGTTACGACGGGCGACGAATTCATCTATCACGAGATGCTGGCTCATGTGCCCATCTACGCCCACGGCGCCGTGCGCACCGCTTGCGTGGTCGGCGGCGGCGATGGCGGCATGCTGCGTGAGATCCTCAAGCACCCCTCCATTGACAAGGCCGTGCTGGTGGAAATCGACGGCGCGGTGGTGGAGTTTTGCCGCGAGTATCTGCCGTCCGTTTCCAACGGCGCCTTCGATGATCCGCGCACCGAGATCGTCATCGCCGATGGCATTGCGTTCATGGCCGAGACCGAACGTAAGTTCGACTTGATCGTGGTCGATTCCACCGACCCCATCGGGCCGGGCGGCGTGCTGTTCACCGAGGCCTTCTACAAGGATTGCGCCCGCTGCCTGAACCCGGGCGGCATCGTGGTCAATCAGAACGGGGTTCCCTTCCTGCAAGGCGAAGAGATCACCGACACCTGGCGTCGCCGCAAGCCGCACTTCGCCGATGTCGGCTATTATCTGGCAGCCGTGCCCACCTATGTCGGCGGGTTCATGGCGCTGGGCTGGGCATCTAACAGCCCCGCCGCGCGTGCAACCTCCCTCGCTGACATTCGCACCCGCTTCGATGCAGCACCCGTGGAAACTCGCTACTACACCCCCGAACTGCACCAAGCCAGCTTTGCCCTGCCGCCCTATGTCAGCGGGCATATCCGCGACTGAGTGCCAATGACCGTGGGCTGTGCGCAGCCACATTTTGAATGGCTTCTAAAGAGTTCCGCGATATGCTTGATAAACATCAAGCTGCCCGGGACCGACCATGTCCGCCATCACCCGCCAGTTCATCTCCTTCACCATCGGTGAAGAGGAGTACGGCGTCGATATCATCGCCATCCGTGAGATCAAGGGCTGGAGCCCGACCACCCATCTGCCGGAAACGCCGGGCTATATGCGCGGCGTCATGGATCTGCGCGGCGCCATCATTCCGGTAATCGACCTGCGTGCCCGCTTCGGCGGCGGTCTGACGGAACCGAGCAGCCGCCACGTGGTCATGGTGGTGGCGGTCGAGGGCCGCGATATCGGGATCCTGGTGGATGCCGTGGCCGACATCATCACCGTGCAGCAAAGTGACATCCAGCCCATTCCCGAGCTTGAGCACGCTCACCGCGCCGAGTTGCTGGCCGGCATCGTCGCCGTTGACGGCCGCATGGTGGCCCTGCTCGACCTCGAACGCCTGATCACCGCCCACACCGAAGCTGCCTGAGACCCGCCCCATGAGTTTCTTCGTCAACGCCCGCATCGCCGCGCGCCTCACCCTGCTGACCGCGCTGCTGGCGGTCCTGTCCGTCATCGTCAGCGTCGTCGCGTTCATCGGCATGGGCCGCATGGAAGAAGGCCTGCGCACCGTCTATGAGGACCGTGCGGTGCCGCTGTCGCAGCTTGCCAGCATGCAGGATGCCCTGCATCGGGTGCGCACCAACGCCGTGTTGGCCGCCACTTCGGGCGATCCGTCCATTGTCGCCGATCTGCTCCGGCAGAACGACACGCTGATCGAGAAGAATAACAAGACCTGGGCCACCTATACGGCGACCTATATGACGCCCGAGGAGAAGGCCATCGCCACCAGCTTCGGCGAGCGCCTGAAAAGTTACCGCTCGGCCCGCGATCTGGTGTTCGCCGCCGCCGCCGCCGCCGGCAACCGCGAGCAGGCCGAGAGGATTATGCGCGAGGACGCCGGTCCGAAATTCACCGCCTTGATGGGCGACATGCAGGCCCTGGTCGATCTACAGACCCGCATCGCCGCTGAGGAGTACAAGAAGGCCCAGGACACCCAAGACGGCGTGACCTTGGCTAACGCCCTGATCATCGGCCTCGGTCTGCTGTTCGGATTGGGGCTCGCGGTGGTGATCGTGCGCTCGGTCACCCGCCCGGTCGGCGCCATGACTGCCGCCATGGGCGACCTTGCCAGCGGCAAGCTCGACGTGACGATCCCGGCCTTGGGGCAACGCGACGAAATCGGGCAGATGGCCCAAGCGGTGCAGGTGTTCAAGCAGAACGCCATCGACAAGGTGCGCATGGAGGCCGAAGAGCGGGCCCGCATTGAGGCGCAGCGCAAGGCTGAGGAAGAGCAGAAGGCGCGCGAGGCCGCCATCGTCGCCGAAGTGGCGGAGGTCGCCCGCGCCGCCAGCCAAGGTGACCTTGACCGCCGGATCAATCTGGCCGGCAAGGACGGCTTCCTGCTCAACCTGTGCGAAGGCGTCAACAACTTGGTTCACCTGACCGGCATCGCGCTCAAGGACGTCGCCGCCGTGCTCGGCTCGGTGGCGCGCGGCGACCTGACCCAGCGCATCACCAACCAATATGGCGGCCTGTTCGGCCAGTTGAAGGGCGACGTCAACCAGACCGCCGACAGGCTGTTCGAGATCGTCACTAACATCAACTCAGCCGCCGGCCAGATCGGTTCCGCCGCCTCCGAGGTCGCCGCCGGCAGCCAGGACCTGTCGGAGCGCTCCGAGCAGCAGGCCAGCGCGCTGGAAGAAACCGCCGCCTCCATGGAGGAGCTGGCCGCCACCGTGCGCCAGAACGCTGCCAACGCCCAGCAGGCCAACCAACTGGCCGCAGGCGCCCGCGAGGTGGCGGCCTCGGGCGGTCAGGTGGTGCAGGAC
>JAEZFE010000104.1 GCA_023437865.1 Pseudomonadota bacterium
CCTGAGACCAGCGACAGCGAGAAGCTGACCATCAGCATGGCGGGCTCGGCAAGCGACGCGATCAGCATCTCGCGGCTGGCGCCGAGGCCGCCGAAGGCGGTGCCCACATCCATGCCGGCGAGCGCGATCCAGAACCGCCCCACCGCCAGCAGCGCCACCAGGGCGATGAGGTCGGCGGCAGGGGCCAGGAAGATGTTGGTGGTGAAGGTGGGGATGAGGCAGGCCGCCAGCCACGCCGAGGCGAAGGCCACATAGGGCGCCGTGCGGAATATCCACGACGATGAATGGGCGACCACCGCCTCCTTCTGGAGCAGACGGTAGAGGTCGCGGTAGGGTTGCCACGGCGGCGCGCCGCAGCGCCCGTTGAGCCGCGCCTTGACCCAGCGCACATAGCCGGTAACCAGCGGGGCCAGGGCCACCACCAGCACGATCTGGACGAATTGCCACAGCACCGCGGTCATTGCTGCTGCCTCACCGCGACGACGAGGAGCAAGAACACCAGCGTGCAGAACATCATCAGTAGGTATTGCCGCACGGTCAGGTACTGGATGCGGTTGACCCGGTCGGCGATGGCGCCCACGACCCGGACGATGCGCTCGTACAAATGCACCCAGATGGGGTCCACCACATGCAGGCTGTGGCGGGCCGGCCCATCGTCGCCCGGTTCGGGCATGGTCACGGTCTCCCGGGCGCTGAACACGGTGGCGGCCAGCGAGCGCCGGATGGGCTGGGCGAAGCTCTCGCCAGTGTACTGGGTCTCAGGGATATCCTCGGCATGGCCGCAATCCCACGCATCCGCCGCGCGCACCTTGGCGGTGCCCAGGCGGTGGACCATGGCGATGGCGAAGCCGAAGAGCAGCAGCCCGATGATGACCAGCACGGTGCCCGAATAGGAGCCGCGGGTGTTGGACACCGGCGACAGGAACGGCCAGCCCAGATCCGACGATACGGCGAAATGCACGCCGGTCAGCGGCATCACCACCTGGTTCAGCGCGTCGGTGACGGTGACCGGGATGGCGCCCAGGATGACGCACAATGCGGCCAGGGCGGCCATGGACCAGCGCATGCCGAAGGTGACGTCGCCCGCTTCGCGCGCGGCCTCCGAGCGGGGACGGCCCAGGAAGGCGATGCCGAAGAAGCGCACGAAGCAGGTGGCGGCCAGAGCGGCGGCCAGAGCCAGCAGGGCGCCGACCACCGGCACGCCGAACTTCATGGCCCAATGGGGAACGGCCGGGCCCTTGAACAGGGCCTGGAGCACCAGCCATTCCGACACGAAGCCATTGAGCGGCGGCAGCGCCGAGATGGCCGCCGCCCCTACCAGGAAGGCGGCGCCGGTCCACGGCATGCGCTTGAGCAACCCGCCCATGGCCGCCAGCGAGCGCTGGCCGGTGGCCGACACCACGGCGCCGGCGCCCAGGAACAGCAGGCTCTTGAAGATGGCGTGGTTGAGCATGTGGTACAGGCCGGCCACCAGGGCCAGCGCCGCCAGGGATTTTTCCCCGTCATCCTTGAAGGCGATGGCGAGGCCGAGGCCGATGACGGCCACCCCCACATTCTCCACCGTCGAGTAGGCCAGCAGCTTCTTGATGTCGTCCTGCAGCAGGGCATAGAGCACACCGAGCACGGCGGTAACGCCGCCGACCACCATCATGGTGGCCCCCCATTGCCAGCCGACCTGCCCATGCAGGTCGAACAGCACGCGGATCATGCCGTACAGCGCCACCTTGGTCATGACGCCGCTCATCAGGGCCGAGACATGGCTGGGCGCCGCCGGGTGGGCCAGCGGCAGCCAAGCGTGCAGCGGCATCAACCCGGCCTTGGACCCCGCCCCCAGCAGAGCCAGCAGCACCACCAGCGACCCGGTCAGGGCGGTGAGCTCCTTGGCGCGCATGGCGGCGAAGGTGTAATCGCCGCCCGCCCCCGCCATCAGGCCGAAGCACGGCAACAGGCAGAAGGTGCCGAAGGTCGCCATAGTCAGATAGACCAGCCCGGCCTTGCGGTTCTCCGTCTTCTCGTGGTCGGCCAGCACCATCAGCCACGACGTCACCGACATGAACTCCCACGCCACCAGGAAGATGAAGGCGTCGTCGGCCACCAGCACGGTATTCATGCCAAACAGGAACATGGGGAAGAACGGGGTGACACGGCGGCGCTCGGGCAGATGATGGGAATAACCCACCGCGAAAGCCGACGCCGCCGCTGCCGGCACGTTGACGATGACCAGGAACAGCGCCGCCAGATTGTCGACGCGGAAATGGGCCTTCAGCCACGGCAGACCGAAGGGCAGAACCACCGAAGGCGGCGTCTCGTTCGCGCCGAGATGCTCCAGCCCGGCCGACAGCAGGGCGATGGAGACGAGCAGGCAGCCGATATAGACGAGCGCGTGGCTCCAGTCCTTGCGGCCGGCGAAGATGGCGAACAGCGACAGGACGGGCAATGCCAGCAGTGACGCGGCGATCAGCATCGTCCCCCCTGACCGGCCTTGGCAGGCAAATTCCCTCCACCCCCTGGCGGGGCTCCCAGCGGCCGGCCCCTTGCGGCAGGTTGTTGTCGGCGCATGAATGGCTGCGCTCGTTCGGGGGCGCAAAATCATAGCACCTGGACCGGAAACGGCAAGGTTCCCAGCCCCGAGAGCGATAAATCGAAAGTAGTAGGACCCGGAAAAAACCCCCGGGGCCACGGCTCCGGGGGTTTTTTTGTTCAGGCCGCCAGGCCCTTTTCCATCACGGCGGCCAGCCGGCGGGCGAATTCGACCGGGTCGGCCGGCGGCTCGCCCTCGACGATGCGGGCCTGATCCAGCAGCAGCAGCGCCATGTCCTCGATGGCCTCGCGGCCCGAGGCCTTGACCTTGCCGGCCAGACCCTTGATCAGCGCATGGCGCGGATTGACCTCGAGCACGCGCGGGGCTTCCTGGTCGAGCTGCTTGTGGGCCTTGAGCAGCTTCTCCAGGTGCAGGCTCATCTGGCCGGGATCGGCCACCAGGCACACCGCCGAGCTGGTCAGGCGGTCGGAGGCGCGCACGTCGCGCACCTTGTCGCCCAAACTGAGCTTGAGGGCGGCGATGAGCGTGTCCATGGCGTCGCTGGGCGCGGCCTCGGGCTTGGCCTCGTCCTTGTCCTCGCCCTGCACCTTGGACAGGTCCACGTTACCGGCGGTGACCGCCACCAGCTTCTTACCCTGGACCTCGCCCACGGCGGGAATCCAGAACTCGTCGATGGGGTCGGTCAGCAGCAGCACCTCGATGCCCTTGGCGAGGAAGCCTTCGAGCTGGGGGCTGCGCTTGAGCGCGGCGATGTCGTCGCCGGTGGCGTAGTAGATGGCCTCCTGGCCTTCCTTCATGCGCCCGGCGACCTCCTCAAGGGTGGTCCAGCTGTCGGAGGCCGTGGTCTTGAAGCGGCACAGCGGCAGAATGTCGGCCTTGCGCTCGAAATCCTCGTAGATGCCCTCCTTCAGCACGGCGCCGAAGCTCTCCCAGAAAGTGGCGTAGGAGGCGGCATCCTCCTCGGCCTTCTTCTTGAGCTCGGACAGCACGCGCTTGACCAGGCCCGACTTCATCTTGGCCAGGATCGGGTTGTGCTGCAGCATCTCGCG
>JAEZFE010000165.1 GCA_023437865.1 Pseudomonadota bacterium
ATACATGACGGTCTGGTTTTCCAGCGCGTAGACCCAGTTGTGGATCTCGTCCTTCCACGCGTCCAGGCTCTTGCGCCATTTAGGCTCGCGCGCCATCACGCCGCCGTCGCAAAACGGAATACCGGCATCATTAAGGATCTGGTTGACCCGCTTGCCCAGCTCGGCAAACCACACATCGTCGGCGGCAGTGCCTCGGTGAACGATGGCGTTATCCTGATCGAATACCAGAAGGCTCTCGCCGCGTCCGGCCGATCCCAGCACCAGCATGGCATAGGTGGCGGGCGCCGGGCCCCAGCCATCCTCGGCCATGGAGATCTCGGCCAGTTCGGTGGCACGCGCCGTCAAGTCGCGGATGACCAGCGCGATCACCGAGGAAATGTTACGCGCCGACACACCCTCGGCCAGCAGGCTTTTTGCAAGCCGGGGCAGAGCCGCCATGGCGGCGGCCATATCAGCGGAATTCTTGGATTCGTGCACCGAATCGCCAATGGCCAGGGCGTCGTTGGCGCGCACCTTCAGCAGCGCGCGGCCGGTCACCATGCCGATCGGACGATTTTCGCCATCTACCACCACCAGATGGCGTAACCCCATGCGGGTCATCTTGCCCAACGCCACATATACAAAGGCGTCCGCGTCAACCGCCGCCACCGGGCGGGTCATGACCTGGCCCAACGGCTGGTCGAGGCCCTGGGTGCCGTTGGTGGACAGCACCCGCAGCAGGTCGCGCTCGGTGAAAATGCCCAAGGCGCGGCCCAATTCGTCCACCCCAATGATGGAGGACACCCGCGCTTCGTACATGCGATCTATGACATCCCGCAGGGAGATATCGCCGGTGGCGGTCAGCACCGGAGTGCTCATCACCTCCCGCAGGCGGTGCTGATAGGGGAAACTGTCTATTCGGGAGAGAGCGGCGACATCGTTCATAGAGAGATCACCCTAGTGGCGGATGCATCACTCGCAACCGCAGACATAATTGAGAAAAAGGTTATTGAAAGCGCAAACGAACCCACCCGAAAGTGTCAGAGGAGAACACGTTTGGGTGGATATTGCGAGCATACGCTGACTGCCGGCAGTCCAAGTGCGGAAAGGGAAAGGCGTACTGCCCAGGCTTAGACGGAACTACTCACCCGCCCAAAAACTACTTTATGTTTTCTTGGAGCACACGCCCCGGAATGACTTTGCGGATAAGCACATAACCTTAATCAATAATGCAGGCACACTCCTATGGAGTTGACGGCATGGTAGGCGGATGTTAATGACGATGGAAGCCTCAGGCAAGCCGGGGGGCCATGCTGATAACGCATAGGTATCCAGCTACCTGCACGGAGCGCTGAAAGAGCCGGCAACAAGACCGGCACCGAAAACAACGAAGCCGTCCGCCAATGCAGCGAACGGCTAGATAGTGGAGGGTCAAAGTGGCATCACCAAGCAACTCTCACTGCGCCGTCACCCACGAGAAGATCAGGAACAATCCCAAGTTCCATGAGCTCGTGTCTAAGCGCACGTCTTTTGCGTGGGCGCTTTCCGCGGCCATGCTGGCGATCTATTTCGGGTTCGTCCTGCTGATCGCTTACGGCAAGTCTTTCCTCGGCACCTCGCTCTCCGGCGGCGTGACCACCATCGGCTTCCCCATCGGCATCGGCGTCATCCTGTCGGCCATCGTGCTGACCGGCATCTATGTCCGCCGCGCCAACACGGAATTCGACGAGCTCAATCGCCAGATTATCGAGGAAGCCCGCTGATGAAGACGCTCAAGTCCGCCTTTGCGGCAGCAACTCTCGCCTCTGGCGGTTTGCTGGCCGCAACCGCCACCGCTCTCGCCGCCGGCGCCGACATGGGCGCGGCCGAGAAGCAGGCGACCAATTGGCACGCCATCATCATGTTCGTGATTTTCGTGGGTATCACCCTCGGCATCACCTACTGGGCGGCGCGCAAGAACAAGACCGCCGCCGACTTCTACGCCGCTGGCGGTGGCATCACCGGTTTCCAGAACGGCCTGGCCATCGCCGGCGACTACATGTCGGCCGCCTCGTTCCTGGGTATTTCGGCCCTGGTTTACGGCTCGGGCTTCGACGGCCTGATCTTCTCCGTGGGTTGGCTGGTCGGCTGGCCGATCATCCTGTTCCTGATCGCGGAGCGCCTGCGTAACCTCGGCAAGTTCACCTTCGCCGACGTGGCGTCCTACCGCCTGGCCCAGGGTCCGGTCCGCATTTTCGCGGCCACCGGCGCCCTGATCGTCGTCATCTTCTACCTGATCGGCCAGATGGTCGGCGCGGGCCAGCTGATCAAGCTGCTGTTCGGCCTCGACTACCTGATGGCCGTCATCGCCGTCGGCGCGCTGATGATGATCTACGTGACCTTCGGTGGCATGACCGCCACCACCTGGGTGCAGATCATCAAGGCCTGCCTGCTGCTGGGCGGCGCCTCGTTCATCGCCTTCGGCGTGATGAGCCACTTCGGCTTCTCGTTCGAAGCGTTGTTCACCAAGGCCGTGGAAGTTCACCCCAAGCACGGCGCCATCATGGCCCCCGGCTCGCTGGTGACCAACCCGATCGACGCCATCTCGCTGGGTCTGACCCTGATGTTCGGCACCGCCGGTCTGCCGCACATCCTCATGCGCTTCTTCACCGTGCCGAACGCCAAGGAAGCCCGCAAGTCGGTCTTCTACGCCACCGGCTTCATCGGTTACTTCTACATCCTGACCTTCATCATCGGCTTCGGCGCCATCACCCTGGTTGCAACCGATCCCCAGTACCTGGACGCGGCCAAGGGCGGCCTGGCCCTGAAGGGCGGCGGCAACATGCCCGCCATCTGGCTGGCTCACGCCATCGGCGGCGACCTGTTCCTGGGCTTCATCTCGGCCGTGGCCTTCGCTACCATCCTGGCGGTGGTGTCGGGCCTGACCCTGGCTGGCGCCTCGGCCATCTCGCATGACCTCTATGCCTCCGTGTTCGCCCGTGGGCGCACCACCGAGGCCACCGAAGTCATGGTGTCGAAGATCGCCTCCCTGGGTCTGGGCATCATCGCCGTGATCCTGGGCATCATCTTCGAAAAGCAGAACGTCGCGTTCATCGTGGCCCTGACCTTCTCCATCGCCGCCTCCGCCACCTTCCCGGTGCTGGTGATGGCCATGTTCTCGAAGAGCCTGACCACCCGCGGCGCCGTCATCGGCGGCTATATCGGCCTGGTTGGCTCGGTCGGCTGCGTGCTGCTGTCCAAGGTGGTGTGGGTCCAGAGCTTCGGCTTCACTGATCCGATCTTCCCGTACGTGTACCCGACCCTGTTCACCATGCCGGCGGCTTTCCTGAGCTGCTGGATCTTCTCGGTCCTCGACAACAGCCCGCGCGCCCAGCTGGAGCGTGACGCTTACGAGGCCCAGGCCATCCG
>JAEZFE010000184.1 GCA_023437865.1 Pseudomonadota bacterium
TTGGCGCCGTCCTCGTCGGTGATGCCGAGGGCGGCCAGCACGTCGCCGGCGCCCGAACCGGCTGTGACGGCGATGTCCTGGGCGGTCTGGTCGGCGGTCAGCACCAGCATGTAGGCGCCTTCGGACACCTTGACCACCGAAGCGGTGATGCCGGTGGTGGCGTTCTCGGTGTTGATGGCGTCGCGGATGTCGTCGAGCGACATGTCCTTGGTCACCGCGATGGTCGCGCTGCCGGCGCTGGTGCCGAGCGAGAAGGTGCCCGACAAGCCCAGGTCGGACGACCGGCTGGTCTGATCCGAGCCGCCGAGCTTGGCCGCCTTGGCCACCTGCTTGACCACGATCTCATGGGTGCCGATGTCGGTGCCGTCCTCGACGGTGGCCGACAGGATGGTATCGGCGGAGGTGGAGGTGCCCGAGGTCAGATAGGCCGCGCGGTTGGTGAACACGTCGGCGCTGGACGCCGTGGTGCCGGTGGGCGCGCGCAGGGCATTCAGCGCGTCCTGGACCGCCAGCAGCTTGGTCTGCATGTCCTGATAGGCGGCGATCTTGGTTTCGTTGTCGGTGATCTGGCTGGTGTAGCGGTCGGCGCGCGCCAGCCGGTCGGCGACCGCCGCTTCGACCAGTGCGTCGGTGTCGAACTCGTTGCGGTTTTGCGAATAGCTGGTGGTGGCGGTCGTGGTGGTGGTGGTGCTGCTGCTGACACTGTCGACCATGGGCGCGCCTCGTCGGGAAAAGGGTGGGCGGAGCGGTATCGATGGGGAGAAGCCGCTCCGCCCGTGCTGAACCTGCCTGGGGCTAGGCTGGGATCAGAGCTTTAGCTCTTGAGCAGGCTCAACAGATTTTGCGGCATCTGATTGGCCTGGGTCAGGGCCGCGATGGCCGCCTGGGTCTTCACGTCGGCGGAAGACAGCTTGGATTTCTCGGCGGCGACGTCGGCGTCCATGATAGCCGACTGGGCCGATTGCAGGTTCTCGCTCGACGTGTCGATGGTCTGCGAGCGGAATTCGAACCGCGACATGGTGGCGCCCAGTTCGGCGCGGGCCGACGACACCGCCGAGATGGCGGCATCCAAGGCGGTGATGGCCGAGTCCGCGTTGTTCTTGGTGTCCACCGAAGTGGAGCCGAGGCCCAAGGCATTGGCGCTGATGTTGTCGATGGACACGTTGATGGTGTCACTGGTGCTGGTGCCGACCATGAAGTCCACACCGCCGCCGCTGCCCGAGCCAGTGACGGCGCCGGCGGTGTCGATCAGGCCCAGGTTGGCCGCCACCGTGCCGGTGGCGCCATTGTTGATGTCGGTGATGGTGTCGCCGGAATTCTTGGTCGCCAGCACCAGGCGCATCTGGCCATTGGCATCGGTCACCACCTCGGCCTGGACATTGGCGCTGGCGGGCGTCGTGGTGTCGCCGGCATTGATGGAATCAGCCACGTCCTGGAGGCTGAGCTTGGTGTCGCCGTCGTAATCGACCAGGGTGAAGGTAACGGTGGTCGCGGTGCCGGTGGAATCGGTGGTCTGGATGTCAAAATCGTCGCCGATATTGACGTCGAGATAGGTCGCGAGATCGCCGGCCTGGGCGTCGGACAGGCCCGACGTGCTGACCTGCTGCAGGTTGGCGCTGGAGGAGAACTGGCTGGTGCCGTCCAGCAGCGAGACGCCGTTGTAGCGGGTGCCCTGGGCGATACCGTCGATTTCTTCCAGCAATTGCTGGTACTCGGCGTCGATGTAGGTGCGCTCGTCGTCGGTGACCGAACCTGAATCCGACTGGGTGGCCAGCGACTTCATGCGCTGCAGGATGTCGCCGATGCGGGCCATGCCGCCGTCGGCGGTCTGCAGGATGGCGGTGGCTTGGGACGCATTGGTGGCGGCCTGGCTCAGCACGGTGACGTCCGACTGAATGCGGGTGCCGATGGCGAGGCCGGCGGCGTCGTCCGACGCCTTGGTGATGCGCGAGCCGGAAGCCAGCTTGGACAGCGACGTGGATTGCTGATCCGAGTTGACGTTCAAGTAGCGCAGCGCGGAATTGGCCGCGGTGTTGGTGGAGATGACGGGCATGGTGGGTCTCCTTCTGAGGTCCGGCCATCGTTCCGTCCGACGGCCTTCAGTGCTGGAACGGGGCAGCGCCCGCTTCCAGGCGGAGAATTTTCAAGCTTCGGCGAAAACCTGGCGGATATCGCGCTCGGACCGGCGCAGCCGCTCGCGCAGGCCCTGGCGGCCGCGCTTGAGCAGGCTTTCGACCGCCTGCACCGTGGTGCCCATGATCTCGGCGATCTCGGCGTTCCCCAGATCGTCGAAATAGGACAGCGTCAGCGCCGCGCGCTGCTGTTCGGGCATGCTGGCCATGGCCTGGCCCAGGCGGTCGTAAACCTGTCGGCGATGGATGGAATCGACGCTGTCGGGCCGTTCGTCCAGCGGCTCGGCGACGTCGTCCAGGCAGGCGCCGGTGGGGCGGCGGCTCAGATCGATGCAGCGGTTGAATACCACGCGGTAGAGCCAGGTGGAGAATTTGGCCTTGCCGGCCTGCCACGAATGGCGGTGGGTCCATGCCTTGACCAGCGCCTCTTGGGCCACGTCTTCGGCGTCGGCCTGATTGCGCAGCATGCGTAGCGCCACCGCATAGGCGCGGTCCACATGGCGCTCGACCAGGATCCGGTAGGCGTCCGCGTCATCCGCCTTCATACGCTCAAGCAGCAAGTCGTCATCGGCCTCGGTCAGGGGCATGGGCTGATGGCGGCGGATGCTGAGCGGGCTGTGGGTCATCATGGCCGGAACTTCCGTGGCATCGGTTAGCGCTTACGAAGGCTTTAACGGCTCATCAATCAAATCCAGGCGAAAAAAGTTTAGGAAATTCAGTGGTTTATCCGGGTATTTCTTGCCGGGTAGGCGGAAAAATGTGCCGGCTGTGCTCGGCAATTATTGCCGGATGGACAGCATTAAAAAGGCCGCCCCGCGGGGCGGCCTTGGCATTTACTTGGGCGGCGGTGGCCGGAACTCGGCCAAGCGTTTCCGCCCTTCCGGCGACATTTTCGGCAGCGCCTCGATCAGCACCACGTCGAGGCGGTCGCCCATCCTCTCGCGCTTGGCACGGAATTCGCTGCTGGCGCGGCGGAACGCCTCCACGTCGAACGGTTCGGCCATCAGGGCCAGCCGGATCTGTTCGTGATGGCGGCGCGGTTCGTCGCGCGACTCGCTGAAGTCAGTGCGGTGAGCCTCCATGGCGGCGCGAAGAACGCGCGCATCCTCGGGCGGCAGAACGTCGGCCATTTCTTCGAGCAGCCGCTCAGGCCGTGGGGGAGGTCCCTTGGGGCCGCGGGAGAAGTGCATCCCGACTGTCACGCCGAGAAAGACATTGGCGGCCAGCGAGGCCAGCAAGAGCCAAAGCAGCTTTTTGTTCATCGCAGATCCAGGGGCTGATAGCTGTTCGCCTCGGCGAGTGCCTCGATGGGTGAGAGGCGTTCGATGGTGTTGATCGGCAGGCGCCCGCCAACGATCACGCCCAGCAGCGCGGCGGCGGCCATGGAGACCGCGAAACGGGGCAGCCATTCGCGGCTCAGTTCGGGCAAGCCCAGCCATTGGGCCAGAGTGGGGCGTTGGCGTTGGCGGGGCAGGTTGGCCATGACGCCGTTCATGACCCGCGCCAGCGCGTCAGGTCCAATGGCGCGGGCGGGATCATGGGCCTGGACGAAGGCCTCCAGCCGGGTGGCGCCGACCAGCAGCGCCTGCGCCTGGGCGGATTGAGCCAGCAGCGACATCGCAGCCTCCCGTTCTGTCTCGGGCCAGCCGGCTATGCCGGCGCCGAAGCGGTCAAGGGCGGCGCTGAATTCTTCCAGCGTCATAGCAGGTCTCCCATCCTGTTCAGTCCCCGACGGGCGAAAAAATCCCTCAACGCACGGCGTCCGCGCACCAGTAATGATTCCAAGGCGGACAACGTGATCTCCAAACTGTCCGCCGCCTCCTGCCCGCTGACCTCGCCAAAATAGCATAATGTCAGGGCGGCCCGCTGGCGTTCCGGCAGGCTGTGCAGCGCTTCTGCCACCAGGGTGCGGGCCTGTGCGCCGGTGTATTGTTCCAGGCCGCTGAGGGCGTCGTCCTCGGGCTCGGGCACCTCGTCCATGCCCACCATGGGGGCGCGGCGCTTGCGGTCCAGGCAGGCATTCATCACCACCCGGTACAGCCAGGTGCTGAATTTGGCACCGCCCTGAGGGTCCCAGCGGGCGGCAAGGTTCCAGACCTTGAGGAACGAGTCCTGCACGATTTCCTCGGCGTCCGGCTGGCTACCGGTCATGCGCACGGCCAAGGCCAGCGCCAGCGTGCCGTGGCGCTCCATCAAAGCTCGGAATGCCCCATGGTCGCCACGCCCAATGGCTATTAGTAGCTGTTCATCATCCATGGGCGCGCGGTCTGGTCTTTCCGGGTGGTGTTCGTGGGCTTATACGCGCCAGCCCGGCAAACCTTGCGAAAAAAAGCGCAGGCTTCCGCCCGGTGCCACGTTCAAACGGAGAGTGAAGCAAGACCAAGGGGTCGCATCATGATCTCCAGCCTAAGCTCGTCCAGCGGTATTGCCGCGCAGTGGCGGCAGATGTTCACCAGCACTGACAGTAACGGCGATTCCTCGCTCAGCATGGATGAGCTGCTGTCGGCCCTGCAATCCACCCCCGAGGGGCAGAACGACAAGAATGTCTCGTCGCTGGCCGAGAAATTGTTTTCTTCCATGGATAGCGACCAGGACGGCGCGGTCAGCGAGTCCGAATTCTCCTCGTTTCAGTCTAAATTCTCGGCTGAGACCGCCGGCGCCATGCTGATGGCCCAGCAACCACCGCCGCCCAGCGCCGAGGACATGATGGCCGAGACCGATACCGACGGCGACGGCTCCATCAGCAAGGAGGAACTGGCCGCCGTGCTGGAGCAGAAGGCCAGCGGGCGTGGCTCGGTGGATGGCCCCTCGGCGGACGAGATGTTCGACATGATGGACGCCGACAAGGATGGTTCGGTGTCCATGGATGAACTGAGCGCGTTTGCCGAACAGGCCCCGGCTGGCCCGCCGCCGGGCGGCGCGCAGTCGGCTTCGGCTTCGGCTTCGTCGGCTTCGTCGTCGCAGACCTACGATCCGCTCGACACCAACAAGGATGGTGTGGTCTCGCTGGAGGAACGCATGGTCGGGGCCTCCTCCTCGGACTCGCGCGGCACCGGCAATTTGTCGAGCCAGACCCTGGCGGCCCTGCTGAGCAGCATCAACGAAGTCGCGGCCTGAGAGTGTCAGGCGGTTCCTCCACGGGGGCCGCCTTCCGCGGAGGGGGCGGTAAACATTGCCGTTGGGCAGAACTCTCTCCGGCGAAACGGTTCTTTGCAAGCCCCCATATACCCGTAGCTGGAGCATGGGTTATGCGTCGCATTTCCGGGCTCGGCATCCCTGCTGGAGCGGCGGCCTAGGACGGGGCTGCAGAACCGGGACTTGCGGCGGATGTCCTGGATTGAACTTCTACCGTGTGACGTCGATTTGCCATCATTCCCGCAGCTTGGGAGTGGAGGGTGTCGCATGAGTCATCTCATCGTTTCAGGTCTATTGGCGATGGGCGCGCCATTGGCGCTGAGCTTTGTGATCTGCCTCGGCGTCAGCTTGGTGCGGGCGGGGGAAGACGGCCTGAAGGCGACCCTGGCGTTCATGTCGGTTGGCTGGCTGTTGCCGTTCATTGTTGCCTGGAATGAATGCCGCGGGAGCCGGCTGCTGTTCATTCCCGCCTATCTCAACCTGAACTTTGCGGCCGCCTTTGTGGTTCCCGAGCTCAGCGTCTGGAGCGCCGCCCCGTGGATGGCCTTTTGGGCGCTGGTGAACGGCGTCGCCGTGGCAGTGATCGCCGCCGTATCGAAGGTTCCATGCAAAATTGCGTTTTTCAATTCGCCCGTTCACGCCCTCGAAGGGGCGCACCCATCGGCTACGGACTAAACTTGCGCGTCCGCGACCAGATCGCAGCATCAGGACTCTGTCGCGTTGCACATCCTGTGGCATAAGGAGCGCCTTACGCCACGGGAACCCAGTCGCACATGATCCGCTTCGAGAACATCACCAAGCAGAACAGCCACCGCATCCTTTTCCTTGAATCCTCCGCCGCGCTGAACCGGGGTGAGAAGGTTGGCCTCGTCGGTCCCAACGGCGCGGGCAAGACCACGCTGTTTCGCATGATCACGGGCGAGGAAGTACCGGACGAAGGCCAGGTGTCGATCGAGAAGCTGGTCACGATCGGTTACTTCAACCAGGACGTCGGCGAGATGTCGGGCCGCAGCGCGGTCGCCGAGGTGATGGACGGGGCCGGGCCGGTCAGCGCCCTGGCGGCGGAATTGGCCGAGCTGGAAGCAGCCATGTGCGACCCCGACCGCCCCGACATGGACGCAGTCATCGAGCGCTACGGCGAGGTCCAGGCGCGCTTCGAGGAACTGGGCGGGTATGAACTTGACGGGCGCGCACGCGAGGTGCTGGCGGGCCTCAGCTTCAGCCAGGAGATGATGGATGGCGACGTGGGCGCGCTGTCGGGCGGCTGGAAGATGCGCGTGGCGCTGGCCCGCATCCTGCTCATGCGGCCCGACGCCATGCTGCTGGACGAACCGAGCAACCACTTGGACCTGGAAAGCCTGATCTGGCTGGAGGAGTTCCTGAAAAACTACGAAGGCGCCTTGCTGATGACTTCGCACGATCGCGAGTTCATGAACCGCATCGTCACCAAGATCATCGAGATCGACGGCGGTTCGTTGAACAGCTATTCCGGCGATTACGAATTCTACGAACGCCAGCGGGCGCAGAACGAGAAGCAGCAGCAGGCGCAATTCGAGCGCCAGCAGGCCATGCTGGCCAAGGAAATCAAGTTCATCGAGCGCTTCAAGGCCCGCGCCTCGCACGCCGCCCAGGTGCAGAGCCGGGTGAAGAAGCTCGACAAGATCGAGCGCGTCGAGCCACCCAAGCGTCGTCAGGTCGTGGCGTTCGACTTCCCGCCGGCGCCGCGCTCGGGCGAGGACGTGGCGGTGCTCAAGAACGTACACAAGGGTTATGGCAGCCGCGCCATCTATCAGGGGTTCGACCTCACCATCCGGCGCAAGGAGCGCTGGTGCGTCATGGGCGTCAACGGCGCCGGCAAATCGACGCTGCTGAAGCTGGTGGCGGGCGCGACCCAGCCCGATTCGGGGACCGCCGCCATCGGCGCCAGCGTCAAGATGGGCTATTTCTCGCAGCACGCCATGGATCTGCTCGATGGCGACGCCACCGTGTTCGAATCCCTGGAAAGCGCCTTCCCGCAGGCGAACCAGGGATCGCTTCGCGCCCTTGCCGGCTGCTTCGGCTTTTCCGGCGATGACGTGGAAAAGAAATGCCGCGTGCTGTCCGGCGGCGAGAAGGCCCGCTTGGTCATGGCAATCATGCTGTTCAACCCACCCAATTTCCTGGTGCTGGACGAGCCGACCAACCACCTCGACCTCGACACCAAGGAAATGCTGATCAAGGCCCTGGCCGCGTACGAGGGCACCATGCTGTTCGTGTCGCACGACCGCCATTTCCTGGCGGCACTGTCCAACCGGGTGCTGGAGCTGACGCCGGAGGGCATCCACCAATATGCCGGCGGCTACACGGAATATGTCGAGAGTACCGGGCAGGAAGCGCCGGGGCTGCACTGAAGCGAGCTCGGGCCGGCTGTGCTGGGCGAAATGGCGAGCGATCTTCCTTAAAAGTAGATTTTCCTCTAGCGTACTTCTTTTGCGCGTAACGCGTTTGGGCGCGGTGCCGCCGTGGGGGAGGGGGC
>JAEZFE010000199.1 GCA_023437865.1 Pseudomonadota bacterium
GCTCTCCTCGGTGTTCATCTCCAACACCAACCACGAGGAGAACCAGCCGGCGCACCTGACGTTGAAGGACCCGTCGGTGCCGACGGCGATCAACCTGCCGCGCTATGCGGGCCCGGAGAGCCGCTACTGCCCGGCCGGGGTCTACGAGTTCGTGAAGAACGACGACGGCTCCGACCGGCTGCAGATCAACGCGCAGAACTGCGTGCACTGCAAGACCTGCGACATCAAGGACCCGACCCAGAACATCGTCTGGGTGACGCCGGAAGGCGGCGGCGGGCCGAATTATTCCGGCATGTAGTCGCCGGGCATTACCATCACGCGTTCCATCAAACCGGTCAATCACGAATGCAGAAAGTATTCCCATCAGCCGCCGAAGCCCTGCGCGGGGTTGTCGCGGACAACCAGGTGCTGGCAGTCGGCGGGTTCGGCCTGTGCGGCATTCCCGAAGCACTGATCGAGGCGCTGAAGGACTCCGGCGTCAAGGGCCTCACCTGCATCAGCAACAACGCGGGCGTCGACGACTTCGGCCTCGGGCTGCTGCTGCAGACCCGCCAGATCCGCAAGATGATCGCCAGCTATGTCGGCGAGAACAAGGAGTTCGAGCGGCAGTACCTCGCCAAGGAGCTGGAGCTGGAGTTCACGCCGCAGGGGACGCTGGCGGAGAAGCTGCGGGCCGGCGGCTCCGGCATCCCGGCGTTCTTCACCCGGACCGGCGTCGGCACCATCGTCGCCGAGGGCAAGGAGATCCGCAACTTCGACGGCAGCGACTACGTGATGGAACGCAGCCTGGTCGCGGATGTCGCCCTGGTCAAGGCCTGGAAGGCGGATCGCACCGGCAACCTCGTCTACCGCAGCACCGCGCGCAACTTCAATCCCCTGTGCGCCATGGCCGGCAAGATCACCATCGTCGAGGTGGAGGAGCTGGTGGACGTGGGCGCGATCGATCCCGATGCGGTGCACACGCCGGGCGTCTTCGTGCAGCGCATCGTGGTCAACCCGAACCCCGAGAAGCGCATCGAACAGCGTACAACCCGCAAGGCGTAGGAGCCGCAGATCATGGCATGGGACAGGAATCAGATGGCGGCCCGGGCCGCCAGGGAATTGCAGGACGGCTTCTACGTCAACCTCGGCATCGGCCTGCCGACGATGGTGGCCAACCACGTGCCCCCGGGCATCGAGGTCTGGCTGCAGTCTGAGAACGGCCTGCTCGGCATCGGCCCCTTTCCGACGGAGGACGAGGTCGATCCCGACACCATCAACGCCGGCAAGCAGACCGTCACCACGCTGCCGGGCTCGTCCATTTTCCATTCGGCCGATTCATTCGCGATGATCCGCGGCGGCCACATCAACATCGCCATCCTCGGCGCCATGCAGGTTTCCGAGAAGGGCGACCTTGCCAACTGGATGATTCCCGGCAAGATGATCAAGGGAATGGGCGGGGCCATGGACCTGGTGGCTGGCGTCGGTCGCGTGGTCGTGCTGATGGAGCACGTGGCCAAGGGCGACGCTCACAAGATCCTCACCGAATGCACCCTGCCGCTCACCGGCGTCGGGGTGGTGGACCGGATCATCACCGATCTGGGCGTGCTGGACGTGACACCCGACGGTCTCATGCTGGTGGAACTGGCGCCGGGCGTGACCGTGGGGGAAGTGCAAGCGAAAACCGGCGCCAAGGTGATCGTCGGCAAGGGCGTGGCCGCCTGAGGCGGTCGGCCGTTGCCACCTGCCCGCAGGATGCCGTCGGCCTTGCCGCTAGTCCTTCACCGCTAGTCCTTCACCGCTGGACCCTAGCGTTAGGCCCGGCAGGACCGGCTTGGCTGGCGCCACGTTCGGGGCGAGCACCGGCGGCTGGCCTGCCCTGCACCAGCCTGCCCCGCCTGACTGCCGCCGTCAAGCCGCCACGGCGGCCTGACGGAGGAATCCGCGTTTCTCAGCCGCGTCCGCCGGCGCCGTAGGGACTGCGACCGCCGCCGCCCCCGCCACCGCCGTAGCCGCCGCCACCACCGCCCCCGTAGCCGCCGCCACCACCACCCGGACGACGCGCCCCACCTCCACCAGGACGAGCCTGCTCGTTCGCTTCGTTGACGACGAGCGCGCGACCTTCCAGGGTGTGGCCGTTCAAGGCTGCGATGGCAGCGCGAGCGGCCTCCGGTGAAGCCATGCTCACGAAGGCGAACCCTCGTGAACGACCGGTTTCGCGGTCGGTGACGACTCGCGCTTCACTGACCTCGCCATGGGCGGAGAACAGCTGGGTCAGCTGCGCATCGGTGGCGCGCCAGGGCAGGTTGCCTACATAAATCTTGGTCGACATGCAAAAGTCTCGGAGAAGATGAAAAACATTGCATCGCCGGGCAACTCTTTGCAGCCTGCTTGGACAGCCTGCCGGGAAGAACCTGGGAATGCAACCCGTTCGAGACGCTTGACCCTGTTTGAGCAGACGTCAAGCGCCCTCGAATACTTGGCCATGGGAGTGGGGGGAGTGGGGCGCGGTGGAGAGATC
>JAEZFE010000245.1 GCA_023437865.1 Pseudomonadota bacterium
GCTGCCGGCACTGATCGTGGGCGATCAGCGGTTCAGCTTTGCCGAGATCGATCGTGCGAGCGACCGCCTGGCGGCCCGTTTTCAGCGCCTGGGCATGACGCGGGGTGATCGGGTCGCAACCCAGAAGAAGATGATGTCGAAGCCGGTGACCAGCACATCGGTCGGATAATAGCGCGCGAGCTCCGGGGTCTGCTCCGGCCAGCCCAGCGTCGAGAACGGCCATAGCGCCGACGAAAACCAGGTATCGAGAACGTCGGTATCGCGGGTCAGCGCGACCGCCTTGCCATAATGCTTCTCTGCCGCGCCGACGGCGGCGGCCTCGTCCATTTCAACGAAGACGTGGCCATCGGGCCCGTACCACGCCGGAACCTGATGGCCCCACCAGATCTGGCGCGAGATGCACCACGGCTGGATGTTGCGCATCCACTCGTAGTAGGTGTTCTCCCAG
Source organism: Pseudomonadota bacterium (assembly GCA_023437865.1). Classification (GTDB taxonomy): domain Bacteria; phylum Pseudomonadota; class Alphaproteobacteria; order Rhodospirillales; family Magnetospirillaceae; genus Magnetospirillum. The sequence goes on from JAEZFE010000245.1 coordinate 449, forward strand.
TGCTTGGGATGGAACTTGGTCTTGCCGGTCTCAACCGCCTCCAGCGCCGGCTTGGCCAACGTAGCGGCGTCCACATACCACTGGTCGGTCAGCCAGGGCTCGATCACTACGCCCGAGCGGTCGCCATAGGGCGCCTGCAGGGTGTGCGGCTCGATCTTGTCGAGGAGACCCAGCTCCTCCATCTCGGCGACGACCTTCTTGCGCGCGTCGTAACGATCCATGCCGCGATAGGCCTCGGGCACGTTGTCGTTAAGCTTGGCGTCACGGTCGAGAATGTTGATCTGCGGAAGGTTGTGGCGCTTGCCGACCTCGAAATCGTTGAAATCGTGGGCCGGGGTGATCTTCACCGCACCGGTGCCCTTGGTGGGGTCCGAATACTCGTCGGCGACGATGGGAATCAGGCGGCCGACGATGGGCAGGCGGACCATCTTGCCCACCAGATTGGTATAACGCTCGTCCTCGGGATGCACGGCGACAGCAGTATCGCCCAGCATGGTCTCGGGACGGGTGGTCGCCACCGTGATGAAGGTGTCGGCCATGCCATCGACCGGGTACTTGAAGTGCCACATATGGCCCTTCACCTCGCGCTGCTCGACCTCCAGGTCGGAGATGGCGGTGTGCAGCTTGGGGTCCCAGTTGACCAGGCGCTTGTCGCGGTAAATGAGGTTCTGCTTGTAGAGCGCCACGAACACCGTGCGCACGGCGTTGGACAGCCCCTCGTCCATGGTAAAGCGTTCCTTGGCCCAATCCGGCGAGGCGCCGAGACGGCGGAGCTGGCGGGTAATGGTGCCGCCCGATTCGGCCTTCCACTCCCAGACACGCTCAATAAAGTTCTCGCGGCCGAGATCGTGACGAGTGATCTTTTGGGCCTCGAGCTGACGCTCGACCACCATCTGGGTAGCAATACCGGCGTGGTCGGTACCCGGTTGCCACAGGGCGTCGCGACCGACCATGCGGTGATAGCGCGTTAGCACGTCCTGGAGCGTGAAGGTCAGCGCATGCCCCATGTGCAGGCTGCCCGTGACGTTGGGCGGCGGCATCATGATAGTGTATGGAACCTTGTCGGATTCGGTGTGGGCGGCAAAGGCCCCCGACTGCTCCCAGCGCTCGTAATGCTTCGGCTCGACCTCGGACGGGCGATACGTCTTGTCCAGCATAACCAGGTGTTCCCTGTTGCTCTTGCTTGATCAGCGATTGAATGGGCGAAAAAACAAAAGGCGGCCCGGGATCGCCCGAGCCGCCTGGAAACCTCGGACCGGCAGAGACTAATAGTTCTCCGCGCGGTTTACCATCTTCTCAATTTCCTTCTTGATGATGCGCTCGATCATGTGCGGAAGGTTTTCATCCAGCCATTCCTTCAGGATGGGGCGCAGCAACTCGCGCACCATATCCTCTAAGGTAACTCCGCCATTGCCGATACCAATGGCACGCTGACGCACGATCTCGCGCGCAAGATCCGACAGCAGCGACGTTGAACGCTGAGCCACCGGCTCGGAAATCAGCTCATCCTGATCCTCGATCGGCGGCGGCGTGCGGCGCGGTGGCGACATGGGCATGGGTTGCGGCTCTGGCTCGAAATCAGCGAGATCAGGTTTAAACCGGCTGATGTCAAAGCTGGGCTCGGGGGGATCAAGGACCATGTCCTCGGTCAGCTCCAACACATCCTCTTCCGGTTCCGGCAACGGCTCCGGTGCTGCCTGGGCGAACAGCGCGTCAATGTCGTCCTGCGGCAAGGGCTCGGGCTCGGCAACCGGATCGGGCGTTGCGTTGGCGAACAGCGCGTCGATGTCGTCTTGCGCGGACGGCGCGGGCGCGGGCGCGGGCGGCGGTTCTGGCGACCGAACAGGCGCCGGCTCCGGTTCGGGTTCCGCAACCGCGGCCTTGCTTTTTTCCTCAGCCTCATCCTCCGACAGGATGCGTCGGATGGAGGCGAGGATATCCTCCATGGAGGGTTCTTGTTGGGCCTTGTCGTCGCTCATGTTCGACTGTCCGATGGTCCCTGTAATGCCGGATCAGCGGCATCATGCCGCACGACCCCCTACAAATCATTAAAATACCTTCGCCCACTTTAGGCACATGGGGCCGACCTTCGTCGCCCCCAAGACCTGTCGGCAATTTACTCGGGGTAGCCGGGCGCCTGGTCGATACCCGTACCAATCCACTTGTCCCGCACATCCTCGTAATGCTTGGTCGGGTCGTAGGCATCGACCGGCAAGCTCAAACCTTCGGCGGTCAACTGGCCGATGGCCGATTTAACCTGCATGGCGGCGACCATTTCGTCCCGCTGAGCGCGAACGAGGTTGACGCGCGCATCAAACAGCTCCTGCTCGGCATCCAGGACATCGAGCACGGTGCGCGATCCAACCTTGGCCTCTTCCTCCACACCGGCCAAAGCCATCTCCGAGGCACGGATCTGGCTTTCATATGACCGCGTGCGGGCACGGGCGGCCTGAAGATCCTCCCACCCGCGGGTAGCAACCTCCAGAGAGTCCCGGCGCGCCTGATCCGCCTCGATTTTGCGCTGGCCGTAAGTGTGCTTCTGGGCGCGGACGCGGGCATAGGTGCCACCGCCCTCGTACAGAGGAACACTGACATTGATCGTGGCCTGAGCGCTCTCGCTCTCAGCCCGATTGATCGAGCTGGCGTCCCGGAGCCGCGAGCTGGCATCCTGACTGCGGGAGTACTCACCCTGCAGCGAAACCGTCGGCAGCAGCTCACCCCTCACCAAGTCAATGCCTTCCTTGGCAGACTGGGCGGTCCAATCGGCAGCCAAGACGTTGGGGTTCTTGCCCAGCGTCAGCGCCTTGACCTCGTCGAAGACCCCTGGAACCACCGCCGCGGTGCGCGGCGCCTGCGGGCTTTCCGGGGCACGACCGATGACGTTGATAAAGTTGGCGCGGCTGTTCTGCAACGTTCCCTCGGCGGCAACGCGGTCAGCGGTGGCGCGCGCCAAGCGAGCTTCGGCCTGGCTGACGTCGGTGCGAGTAATTTCGCCAACCCGGAAGCGCTCTTGGGCGGCCTCCAACTGACGGCGCAGCACCTGCTCATTATTAATGTTGAGCTTCAGCACCGCCTCATCGCGCACGACATTTAGATAGGCGGTGGCGGCGTTGAGCAGAACGGTCTGCTCGGTTGCCTGCAGCAATGCGCGCTCGGCCAGCACATTGGCTTCCGCCTGCTGAGTCTGGGCCACGGTACGTCCACCACGGTACAGCGGCTGGTTTACCACCATAGTGTAGGTCTTGGGAGTACGGCTTTGCTCGCGACCAGTGCTCGACTGGTTGCTCTCATACTTGCCGCGCCCGACTTCACCGCTCACGGTGACGGTTGGACGCCAGTTGGCAAGCGCCTGCGGCACACCTTCGTCGGTCGCGCGCAGGCGGGCACGCCGCGCGAGCAGGGTCGGGTTGGTGTTATAGGCCGACGCCAACACCTCTTCCAGCGTCTCCGCCCGGACCGCATCGGGCATCAGCAGCCCCGCCCCGAGAAGCGCTACACCGGCCAACAAGCACGCTTTCCTCATTCCGCACCTTCCAACAATGATGGACCGCCCCCGATCCTCTGCGGCGAAAGACTCCCCCGGAACAATAACTTCCTCGAAAGAAAGATCAAGAAATATTCCTTAACAGCCCCCGCGAGATCACCTTGGCTTCTCAGATAGGCTCCACCAAGGGAGAAATGGCTAGAGTCCTAGGATGTAGCCACAGCGATAACACAAAGGGCCGGACGTCATCCGCCCGGCCCCTTACCAATTTTTACCAGCGTTTAACGATTAACCTGAGCAGGCCTATGACTTCTGCCCAGAGGAAATCAAAATACGAACTTTGGCTTGGGCAAGAAGCCCGGCAGCAGAGGCGTGGCGGCGTCGAACAGCACACGGCGCCCATAGGTGTCGCCAACGCGAACGATCAAGGTGCCCTTGCCGACACCAGGCGCGGCATTAATGATCGCAACCAACCGGCCACCATCCGCCAATTGGCGGCAGACGGCAGACGGCACCTCGGTGACCGCGCCCGAGAACATAATCACGTCATAGGGAGCCTGGGCGGCGTAGCCGGCTTCCAGCCCACCCTGGACCACGGCCGCATTGTCGATGCCGAGGTCATTCAGCGCCTGGGTGGCGCGGCCGGCCCACTCGCCGTCGCATTCCAGCGAAACCACGGTCTGTGCCAACTTGGAAACCACGGCCGTCGAATAACCGGTCGCGTCACCGATATTCAGCACCACGTCGGTCGGCTTGATGGCAGCCCCCACCAACAGGCGGGCCAAAACCAGCGGCTCGACGATGAAGCGGCCACCGCCCACATCAAGATCGTCATCAACATAGGCGAACCCGCGCATGGGCTTGGGCACGAACACTTCCCGCGGGATATGGGCGAGCGCGCCGGTCACCGCCGGATCGATCACCCGGTTGGTGCGGATTTGGCTTTCCACCATATTGAGACGCGCGGCGGTGTAGTCCATTTGAAGCTCCCTCTCGGACAATCGCGTGCAGGCCCGACCACCCCCCTTTTCGGGTGGGACGCCCAGGGCTTTATAAAGCGCTGGCGCCTTAAACTCAATGCCCCCAACCCGATCGGCGGGCAGGGTAGAAAAATTCGTGCAACATCGGCTTGACCCGTCAGGCCGAGGCGCGTATAAGCACCCACCTCACGTCGGCCACCAGCCGAAACGTGGGGCCGGGTGGCAGAGTGGTGATGCAGCGGACTGCAAATCCGCGTACGTCGGTTCAATTCCGGCCCCGGCCTCCACACGTGAGACAATGTTTCCAGAAACGCGGCACCGCTGGCCGCGTTTCTGATCCGGAGTAGCTCAGCGGTAGAGCAGCCGGCTGTTAACCGGCTGGTCGGGGGTTCGAATCCCTCCTCCGGAGCCA
>JAEZFE010000211.1 GCA_023437865.1 Pseudomonadota bacterium
TCGGAAGATCGTGTTCTAGCCCAGGCAGAACGCGCGGTGCCAGCCGCGCACCACGCCGGTGCGGATCTCCACGAATTCGCAGGCCGGCTTCCAGATCAGCGAGCCATAGGCAAACACCCACACCTGGCCCGGGTCCCGCGCCCCGGCGAGAATCTCGTCCGTGAAGGCGCGAAAGTCCTCGTCCGTCGCCCGGATCATCTCGTGCGGGTCGGGCTCCGGCTCGTTCGTCACCAGCAGGGCCATCCGGGCCACGTGGGCCTCGGTCAAGCGCATCTGCCGGGGAGCTCTTGCCATTCGGCCCTTATGGAAGCTTTGCGAAGCCGTCGGCGAAGCCGTTGAGCGACACTGGGATGCCGACCCCCTCTTCGGGCGTGCGGAACACCACGAAGATGGCGCTCTTGCCGCTCTGCAGCTTGCCGATCAGCGCATCGTCAAGCACCACCTCGGCGACACATCCGTTGGGCAGGCAGCGCACGAACGGCACCCGGCCGATATTCGCGTCGTCGATATTGAGCCCCAGCCCGTTGGGCAGCAGCACGCCGAGGGGCGCCAGCACCCGCAACAGCCGGACCTGCTTGTCGGCCGTCTTCAGCACGATGACCGACAGCCCGACATTGGGCTGGTCCTCGGCGGTGACGTTCTGGATCAGCGCGCACTGCTCGAAGCTGGCGCCGGGCGGCGTGTCGCAGCTCATCTGCCAGTCGCCGTACTGTGCCTTCACCACGCCCTGCGCCGCTGCCCCGCCGGCAAACAGGCCCAGCGTCAGGCAAAGGGCCGCGCCCAAAATGAGCTGCTTCAAATCGTCAGATCCTTCATGTCCGAGCGACGAATCCCGCTGGGCCGCGAGCCATCTGCTCCTTAGTCCTTTAGGCATCGGGCCTTGTCAACGCTGCCCGGTTTCGTGCGCCGCGACAACGCAACGAGAAAAAGGCACGCGTGAGGCGGGGCAACATCCCCCCGGATTCCTGCTGAGCAGCGCATTTTGACGCATGAGCGGCCCTGAGCATTGATTTGCCATGGCCCAACCAATGTGGTTTAGACACCTCACAAGTTACAAGCGCTCCGAGGTTGAGTCGGGGCGGCGTTTGCTATGCCGCATGAACTCCCTCAACTCCACCGCTTGAGAACGGATCAGACGAGATTCCAAGGGAGTTATAGGTGACCGGCAAACTGTTCAGCTCGATAGGCGCGATAGGCACGCTCGCGCTCGCCCTGCTGCCCGGCTCCGCGCTGGCGCAGGTCGAGGGGCAGGAAGTGCTGGGTCACGCGCGGCCGGGCGAAATCGGCCTGCAGCCGTCCGTGACCCCGATCATGGATTCGATTCGCTCTTTCCACGACGGCCCGCTGCTGTGGATCACCGGCGGCATCACGGTGCTGGTGCTGGTGCTCATTATCGTCGTGGCGCTGCGCTTCAACGCGCGGGCGAACCCGACCCCGTCCAAGACCACGCACAACACGCTGATTGAGGTCGTCTGGACCGTTGTGCCGATCCTCCTCCTGGTGATCATCGCCATCCCGTCCTTCTCCGTGCTCACCGACCAGCTGACCATCCCGGACGGCCAGCGGAAGTATCTCGGCTCGAACGTCTTCTCGTTCGGCGAGGTTGAGGTTCCCGCTCCGGAGCTCACCGTCAAGGCGACCGGCCAGCAGTGGTACTGGGACTACGAGTATGTCGATGATGGCCAGACCATCACGTCCTACATCCTGCCCACGGGTGATGACGGCAAGCCGGTCGGCAAGCCGAACCAGCCGCGCCTGCTCGCGGTGGACTACGAGATGGTGGTCCCGGTCGATACCACCGTGCGCCTTCAGGTCACGGCCGACCCGACTGGCGTCATCCATGCGTTCGCCGTGCCGTCCTTCGGTGTGAAGATCGACGCGGTCCCCGGCAAGCTCAACGAGACCTGGTTCAATGCCCGCAAGGAAGGCGTGTATTACGGCCAGTGTTCGGAGCTCTGCGGCAAGGATCACGCCTTCATGCCTATCGCCGTGCGCGTCGTGAGCAAGGACCAGTACGCAGCGTGGATGGCCGCCTTCAAGGCCGGCGACATCGACGCCGCGAACGCCACTCTGCCCCCGATCACCTGATAGCCATACTCAAGGAAGCGCGGAGCCGGGAGCTCCGCTGCAGGCCAACGGAATAGAATAAGAGGACACGTCACAAATGGCCGATACCCACGCACTGGAAGCCCCTGGAGGGCCGGCGCACGCGGCGTCGCACCGTAGCCACCCGACAGGTTGGCGGCGGTACGTCTACTCGACCAACCACAAGGACATCGGGGTTATGTACCTCGTGTTCTCGCTGTTCGCCGGTGTGATCGGTGCCTTGCTCTCGGGCGCCATGCGCCTGGAGCTCATGGAGCCGGGCATCCAGTACTTCCACGGCCTGGCGGCCATGGTTTACGGGTTGAATGGCGATGCTGCCCTCGATGCGGGCAAGCAGATGTACAACGCCTTCACCAGCGCCCATGCCCTGATCATGATCTTCTTCACGGTCATGCCCGCGACCATGGGTGGCTTCGCGAACTACTTCGCGCCGCTGATGATCGGTGCGCCGGATACGGCGTTCCCGCGCATCAACAACATCGCGTTCTGGCTGCTGCCGTTTGCGTTCCTGCTGCTGGTCCTCTCGATGTTCTTCGAAGGCCCCGCCGGCGCGCTCGGTTTCGGTGGCGGTTGGACCATGTATCCGCCGCTTTCGACCTCCGGCCACCCCGGCCCGTCCGTGGACTTCGTGATCCTGTCGATCCACATCGCCGGTGCCTCGTCGACCCTTGGTGCGATCAACCTGATCACCACGATCTTCAACATGCGCGCCCCGGGCATGACGCTGCACAAGATGCCGCTCTTCGCCTGGTCGGTGCTGGTCACCGCCTTCCTGCTGCTGCTGGCACTCCCGGTTCTCGCCGGCGCCATCACCATGCTGCTGACCGACCGCAACTTCGGCACGACGTTCTTCGCGCCCGAAGGCGGCGGCGACCCGATCCTGTTCCAGCACCTGTTCTGGTTCTTCGGCCACCCCGAGGTGTACATCCTGATCCTGCCGGGCTTCGGCATCATCAGCCACATCGTCTCGACCTTCTCGCGTAAGCCGGTGTTCGGCTACCTGGCGATGGTCTACGCCATGGTCGCCATTGGCGGCGTCGGCTTCATCGTCTGGGCCCACCACATGTATACCGTGGGCATGTCGCTCGACGTGCAGCGCTACTTCGTGGCCGCCACCATGGTCATCGCGGTGCCGACGGGCGTGAAGATCTTCAGCTGGATCGCCACCATGTGGGGCGGCTCCATCAGCTTCAAGACGCCCATGCTGTGGGCGATCGGCTTCATCTTCCTGTTCACCATCGGCGGCGTTACCGGCGTCGTTC